>NZ_CP162130.1:1450000-1750000 GCF_040833975.1 Leptospira sp. WS92.C1 | reverse complement strand
GGGGTATTTTTCCCGTTTGAACCGGAAAGCATCACTTGTTCAAAGATAGACGCCTTATGATTTTTCGTAGCATTGGAGACAAAATTCTCGATCAACGCTCCTTGAGAATCCCGTAAGCTCATCACTTCGTCCACGATCCGACCTCGAGCGATCCCCTCTTGGATTCCTAACAAGGATTCCGCAATCGGATTTAAAAATTTAACCCTCGCGATAGAGTCCGTCGCGATCACTCCGTCTCCAATCGAAGTTAACGTCGTATTCAACCAATTCGCGTTCTCTCGAAATTGTTTTTCAGTTTTGTGTTTGTACAAACACATCTCTATCGTAACCTGTAATTCGCGGACGTTGATCGGTTTTAAAATATATCCGTGCGGCTCCGTAATTCGTGCTCTTCTCAACGTGCCTTCGTCGCTGTGCGAGGTAATATAGATCACCGGCACGTCCAGCATTTCCTTTAACTTAGCCACGGTCTGGACACCGTCTATAAATCCGGTTCCGAGCGCGATATCCATCAGAACAAGATCAGGATGAGTGACCCGTGCCATTTGGATCGCTTTTTCTCCGTTATTCGCGATTCCGACCGAGGTGTAACCGAATTTCCGGAGAATCGTCTGAATATCACGTGCAACTATATTCTCATCCTCAACGATAAGAATTCTCGAAGCAAGCGAGACGATTACGTTCTGCTTTCCGACCATATTGACACCGGTAAGAAAGAATCTTTGGTATATTCGCCCGAAAGAAGTTTCCGAAATAAAATTGATTCGATTTTTTTATATACGATTCCGTTCAGCATAATCAAAACCTACATTAAGTCTGTTCGTGAAAGACGATGATAACGGCCGCTTTTGTTTGCGGAGATCATATTGGAATCCTATGAATGAGTATTCACACTATCCTGAACTTGAAAACCGGGTGTCCTCTTTCACATAGATGATGATATAGGTTGATTCTGTTTCGATTTGAACTTTGAAGGATTATAGATTTCAATGTAACCTCCGTATATCAGGCGTTTTTTTATACCGCCAATCCCGAAGTAACCCTTAAGAAGGAACAAGTTTCTTATTTCACCTTAATTTTCACTTTTACTCCGCCTCTATAGAAGCGGACTCGTTTCTGTTAGAGCAAAAACCCCGAAAGCCTCAGTGGATGATAGTATCGGACAGACTGTATGGACTAACATATTCTTAAACGATAGTCAACTATTTAGTTCTATTCGATCCAAGATCGTATCAAAACTGAAACAATGATTCTATCATTCTAATCAAATTTTGTAAACTACCGTTTTTTAATTTTAGAAACGATTTTCGATCGTTTGACATAAAAAGAATATTCAAAATGCCCGAAATCTCTAATCGTCCTTCAATATCCAAGAAGCCATTTCCATAGAAACGAACAAAAAAATCGGAATATGTAGGTTATCCAAGATAAGATTTCTCTCAAACCGTCAATTCATCCGTAATAACATTCTGAGCGATGTTAAATTTAGATAGATCGGTTCGAAATCGTTTGTTTAATAAAACGCCCGGATATCGTTTTTTTTCGATTAGCCAACGAATAAATACAAAACGGAGACGGGTTTCAACCCAGAAATCGCAAATCAGGCGTTAGCGGATTTTTGAACAAGTGTATAACGTAAGCGCAGGAATCTAAAGAAGATCTTTTAGTTAGAAAGGAAATTTTCTCGAAAAAAAACGGGTTTTTGAAAAGGTTCATAGCAAGAATAAACGTATCGGAGATTGTGAACAAACATGATTCATTACGAATACTATCCCGCCCTAAAAACATCCAAAAACAATTCTCAAAAAAAAACTCCGCTTCTTTTAACTCACGGCGCCTGGCACGGAAGCTGGTGCTGGAGGGAAAACTTCATTCCCTATTTTCAAAAAGCGGGATTTGACGTATACTCAATCGACCTTAGGGGGCATGGAAACAGTCGACATCAAGGCGCATTTTGTCGGGTTACCATTCAAAATTACGTTCAGGATGTAAAGGAAGTCTTGGCAAAGCTACCGGAACCGCCCATTTTGATAGGACATTCCATGGGTGGATTGGTGGTTCAAAAAATATTAGAAAACACTTATATACCAAAAGCGATTTTACTCGCAAGTGTACCGACGCACGGAGTATTTAGAATCACCATAGAATTGATGCTGAAACATCCGATCCGATTTCTAAAGATGTTCGCTACATTCTCTCTTTATACGTATGTGGAAGATCCAAAGCTCAGTCAGGAACTTTTTTTTTCAAAACGTCTGAGTGACGAAAAAGCATTTCAATATACATCTCAAATGCAGGATGAATCTTTTTTTGCATTTTTAGGAATGCTGTTCTTTCATCTTCCAAATCCCAAAAAAGTAAAAACCCCTCTTTTTGTCATCGGCGGAGAAAAGGACAGATTCTTTCATCCATGGGAAGTGAGAAGAACCGCAAAGGCCTACAAAGCAAACTTTGAAATTTTTCCAGGAATGGGTCATAATATGATGCTCGATACCGGTTGGGAACAGGTTGCCAAAAGGATTTATACATATCTTTCCTCTTCGGAAGAAGCAGTGAAAACAAAGTCCACTCTTAAGAAAAAATCGGCTTCCAAAAAGAAGAACAAAAAAATAAAAGTCTAAAGATACATCCTCTTGATTTGAAAAGTAGATTATCTCAGGTGCTCATCTGCGAATGATTGCATCCGGGAACGAATCGCATTCGCAAATTGAAGCCATGCGTTTTGAAAAATTTCCACAGTCGCTTGATCCGCGAATTCCCCATTATCCTTCAACTTTTTTCGCGCAAAGGGTATGGGAAAAGAACAAGTCTCAACAACGATAACGTTCATAGCCCTTAGACTCGTCACCAAAGAAGCATGTGCCTTATCTCCTCCCATATAAGAAGGAGAAGCGCTGAGTACCATCACCGGTTTGTTCACGTATTCTCCGGAACCAACGACCCAATCTAGTGAATTTTTAAGAACACCAGGTATACCGTGCGCGTATTCCGGAGTGCAAATCACGACTCCATCCGAGTCCATAAGAGCTTTTCTGTATCTCAAAACCACATCGGGGGAATGTTGACCGTCTTTATCCGGTGAAAAATGAGGAAGATCGCCTAACTCCTCATAGGTGATAGTCTCCATATAAGAAGGTGCGATTCTGAGAATCGCCTGAAGTAGCGCGGAATTTGTGGACTGGAAACGAAGGCTTCCCGAAATTGCAAGAATTTTCATAACGTAGAGATTAGATTGGAGAAAGTCGATTTTGGTAAAAAAAAAATTCCATTTTTACGATTTCCGTTCTCGCAGACGTGTGCGTTTGATTTCAATTTGAAAAATTCAAACGAGAATGATCCGAAATGTAGTTCCCTGATTCAACTGACTCTCCACCTCAATCTTACCACCCATCGCTTCCACCTGATTTTTTGTGATAAACAATCCAATTCCCTTTGAATCCCGATTGTTATGAAACGTTTTATACATACCAAATAACTTTTCTCCGTATTTATTCATATCGATTCCAAGACCGTTGTCCGCAATACTGAGAATCAAACGGTTTTTTTCATAATTAGCGCTCAAAGTAATTTCCGGAATCCGATCCGGATGTCTGTATTTTACGGAGTTTGTAAGAAAGTTTAGAAGAATGCTTTCCATATACGAAGCATTACAACGAACTCGGACTTCCTCCGAAACTAAGTTACGAATTTTCACCTTGTGTTTCCGAATTTCTCCGCTGATAATTTGCGTCGCTTTTTCTATATATTCTCTCAATCCGATCTCGGAATTGTGAAGATTTCGGTTGGTTTGAATCGATACTACTTCGTTCAAATTGAGAACCGTATCCATTAGAGCGTCTGAGGCTTTTGTAATATAACTAATCACATTCTCTTTTTCGATTTCTGACGTCGATTCCTCTAAAATTTTAAGTAGCATCGTTATATTCCCCGCGTGAGAACGCAAATTATGGGAAACTATATGAGCAAAATTTAATAGCCTTTCGTTTTGATCGTTGACTATATCTAAGGTTCTCTGGAGAGCCAACTCTCTTTGCTTCTGATCGTGAATATTTTGAAAGGTTCCGGAAAGGCGGATACATTTTCCATCAACGTATTCCGGTTTTCCGATGGATCTTGTCCAAAGAAAATTTCCCTTGGCGGTTACGATTTCGATTTCGATTTCCATATCAAATGGTTTTCCGGTTTCGATCGACTCCGCCAAAGCGTCCGCCACTTTTTTTCTTTCGGTTTCATTCTTAAAAAAACGGGCTCCTTCGTTTGCATTGGGAACATAATCCTCTTCCACCTCGAAGATGGATTTTGTTACCTTACTCCAAACTCTTGTGTTCGTCTGTAGATCCAATTCCCAGGCTCCGATCTGAGCGGCTTCGTTGGTTCGGGTAAGAATTTCCTCCAACTTGCTTCTTTCAAATTCCTTACGTTTGAGAGCCGTGATATCCGCGGTATACATCAAAATCCCGCCGACCACATTTTGAGAAACATACCAAGGACGAACTTCCCAGATGATCCACTGAGTTGTGCCATCCAAACGGATAAAGGATTCCTCATCCATTCTTCTCACCTTTCCATTCAGACATTCCTGATGAATTCGTTTCCAATCCTCTCCGATTTCCGGAAATATTTCATAATGGGAACGACCGATAATTTCAACTCCTTGCAACTGATAATCGACAAACCATTGTTGCGACGCGGCCATATAACGCATGTTTGTGTCGAACATCGCAATCGCGGAAGGTGCATTCTCGATAAAAACCTTATTTAGTTCCAAACTCTCTTTCAACGCGATTTCCGCATTCTTTTGTTCCGTAATGTCCCAGTTCGTACCGAGCATACGAACCGCCTTACCCGATGACTCCCTTTGCACGATCCCGATCGCTTTGATATAATGAATCGATTGGTTCGGCCAAATAATCCTGAACTGAGTATCAAATTCTTTTTTCCCAATCAAAGCCTGATTGATTTCCTCTCTACAGCGCAACAAGTCATCCGGATGTAAACCCGCTTCCCACGCGGCATAAGCTCCGGAAAATTGATCGGGACTGATACCGTAAAGACGATACATCGCCTCATCCCAAGTAAGCTGATCTTGAATCAGATCCAAATCCCAGATTCCAACCTGCGCCGTTTGCGTGGCCAAACTCAAACGATCGATCGTATGTCGCAATTTGGATTCGACGCTCTTTGATTTACTGACGTCGAAATACGTTCCAAGCACAAGAAGAGGATTTCCCTCTTCGTCAGATTCCATGACCTTGCAGGTGCATCTCAACCAAACGATACTTCCGTTTTTATGTATAAATCGAATATCCTCTTCGTAAGGTTGTAGATCTTTCGTTTTCAGATAACCTTCGAATTCATTTTGAATTGGAAATAAATCTTCGGATAGACCATGGGATAACCATGTCTGTATAGAATCCTCCAATTCCTCATCTTGAAATCCCAACATTCGCTTCCACGCCGGACTAAGATAACTGGTATTTTTTTTGATATTTTTTTCCCAATATCCCGCGTGAGCCTGTTCAAGAATGGTTTGAAGAATGTGAATCATATTATATTAATAAATTAGGATTTATGATACTATCTTATTTTTTTAAAAGAGAAAAATCGGGTCAAGCGCAAATGAAAAAATTTCCAACGATTCCGTATGTCTTTATAAACGTAAAAATTCAGAATCTCTTTCACCGGCCGGCAACGGCATTCCCTAAAACGAGAAGAAAGACCCCGATACAAAAACAAAAAATCCAATGTTTTTCCGTTTTCATAGATTGAGAATATCCTTAGAAAAAATTCAGCCAAGGATACAAATCGTTTGAATTTTAAAATTATGATCGATAAGACGAACCTTTTGATGCTTTCAAATCATTTCTCTGTTTCTTTACGAAGAAAAAAGGAAAAATTCATATCACGGGCTCTTACCTTTCTTTCACGATATCGATGCGGATCTTCGTTTTTTTTGATAGATGGTTTCCATAAACTTATGATATTTCCCTCTTTGGGAGAAATTCCGAAGTGAATCGGACTGAATTGTTTTTTGACCATAAGCCATCTATCTATTTCATGATTCGTTTTATGTATGATCCAAAAAACAAATCGGAGCGTAAAAACCGAATCTTATGGAATGAAAAAAATGTTTCTCATTCCATAAATATATTTCATAATTTTTGAATGTTCTTAGAACGAATATTGATAAGCAACTTTCAACGAACTCAAAAAAGGAAAAATTCCCCGAAAAACGTTGGAGTTCCTGCAAAATTCTATTCTAAAAAAGACCGGATAGGAGAACTTCACTCCATCCTGGCATAGAATAGTGATAAACGCATTTCAGAAAAACGTTCTTTTTTTCTGAATTGAATTACGAAATATGAATTAAACCGATTCGTTCATTGAAATAAAACTAAAAATATTTTCTCATGATAACACGGATTCCATCTTTCCAAAAAGAAAACACTATGAGATGGTTCTAAGATAAGTTATGAAAAGCGAATCCTCTCTTTTACAATTCGAAATAAAAGAGCGCTGAATTCGTTTTTAGTTTAAACAAAGGGCTTGATTCTAAATATCAAAAACAAAAAAGGAGTAAGGAAGAACACGCTCCTTACTCCAATAAAATAAAAATGGATCGAATGAAATTTTTAAGCTTTCATAACCTCGTTCGTAGAAATCCCGACCTTCTCGCATAATTTTGTGCCATATTCGGGGTCACATTTATAAAAATGTTTTAAATTGGCAACGAGTAAACCTTTGGGAAGACCTTTCATCGTAGAAGCGATCGTCAAAATCAAACGATCTCTTTCATCCATTTTCATCATTCGATACAGATCTCCCGCCTGAACGTAATCGTCGTTTTCTTTGTGGGAATCGTAACGATCCGCGTCTCCGGAAATTTTCAACGCAGGTTCCGCATACAAAGAATTTTGAGCGGGTCCGTCAAATCCGTTCGGTTCGTAGTTATCATAATCTCCATCGGATTGAAACTTCATACTTCCGTCTCTGTGATATACCTTCACAGTATTTTTTGGTTTGTTCACCGGAAGTTGTTGATATTGAATTCCGAGACGATATCTTTGCGCGTCCGGGTATGCGAACAATCTTCCCTGCAACATCTTATCCGGAGAAGCACCGATTCCCGGAGGCATATTTGAAGGCGAGAACGCCGCCTGCTCCACTTCTTCAAAGTAGTTTTTCGGATTTCGATTGAGTTCCATCATTCCGACTTCGATGAGCGGATAATCTTTGTGGGACCAAACTTTTGTCAGATCAAACGGATTGAACTTATAAGTCTCTGCTTCTTTTTCCGGCATGATCTGGACGCAAAATCTCCATTTCGGAAATTCCTTTCTTTCGATCGCCTCAAACAAATCGCGAGTTGCATAATCCGGATCGGTTCCGGCTAACGCAGTTGCTTTTTCTCCGCTCAGATTTTTGATTCCCTGCAAAGACTTGAAATGAAACTTTACCCAAAAACGTTCTCCTTTCTGATTCCAAAGACCGAAAGTGTGACTTCCATAACCGTTCATAAAACGATAGCCGTCCGGGATTCCTCTATCTCCAAAAAGAATCGTTATCTGATGCAATGCTTCCGGAGCCTTTGCCCAATAGTCCCACATTCGAAACGGATTTTTATAACCGGTGACCGGATCCCGCTTTTGAGAATGGATAAAGTCCGGAAACTTCATCGGGTCTCTTTCAAAAAAGACAGGAGTGTTATTGCCGACAAGATCCCAGATTCCTTCTTCCGTATAAAACTTGATCGCAAATCCTCTCGGATCTCTTTCCGTATCCGCGGAACCTTTTTCACCCGCTACTGTCGAAAAACGCAAAAAGAGAGGAGTTTGTTTTCCCGCTTTTGAAAAAACGGATGCCATCGAATACTTGGAAAGATCCTGAGTGATCGTAAGGGTTCCGTAAGCGCCAGCGCCTTTTGCATGAACGACTCTTTCTGGAATTCTTTCACGATTGAAGTGAGCCAACTTTTCGATTAGATGAGTGTCCTGAATCAAAACTGGTCCCCTTACTCCCGCAGTAACCGAATGTTGATTTTGAGGAACCGGATGTCCTCCGGCCGTGGTGAGTATTTTTTTACTCATAATTTGCCTCCTTTAAACATACATTGAGTGAAATATAAAATCCAAGATTTAAAAAAAGATAGGACTCGTAAAAACGAGGATTCTTTTTGGGAGGAAAGAAGTTCGCTGACTTCTCTGCGACCGAACATTTTAGAAAATTGGAATGCGGTTTGACCTTTGGAATTCTTGTAATTTCGATCAGCACCCGATTGAAGAAGAATCTCGACGATCCTAGTATGTCCTTTGAACGCCGCTCCCATCAGAATGGAATTTCCTCCAGGATCCGTCGCATTCACATCCGCTCCCAAAGAGATCAAAAACCGAGTAACGGATTCCTGGCCGTTGTAAACGGCTAACATCAATAAGGTGTAACCCTTCTCATTTTTTTCTTCAGTGTTTTGAAAATTATAAATTTGTTTCCGAAGGGCTTCGAGATTTCCCTGTCTCGCGAAGTCGAAACAGGGATTTTTCACTCGCATGCTTTTACGAAATTCTTCCCAGGCCCGTGAATTGGTGCGAACGGAATCGGAACCATTCCCAAAAACCGAACTTGAAACCGTTGAATCCATCTTTGATCCCCTCCACAAATCCGCTCAAAATTCTAAAATCGTTTTGATTTTTTAATTTAGACTAAGTATATTTTTATATTAAGTATAATTTCTATAAAAATTAGTTCAAGTCTTTTTTTAGAATTAGTCTAATTTATAGACAAAAATGATGGAATCTGAGAGACTGAAAAAATGAAGGATTCGTATGAAAGAAGCAAAAGAATTCTGGAAGAAGCCGGGATCAATGTGACGGTTCAACGTTTGCAAATGGCAAATCTGCTCCTTTCTGAGCCTCAACATCTGACTGCGGATCAAGTGTTTCAGTTGATCAACGAACATCTCCCCAATGCTTCGCGCGCGACGATCTTCAACAACTTAAAGTTGTTTGCGGAAAAGGGAATTGTCAATCTGCTCGAACTGAAATCCGGAATCACGCTATATGATTCGAATGTCAGCAATCACCATCACGCGGTCGACGAGGCAACGGGAGAAATCTACGACATCGATTTGGATTCTAAATTGCAGGAAAGAATTCTCGTAGAACTCAAAAAAGATTTTGAAATCAAAACGGGAAGCTCTTTGGAAAACTGCAATCTTTTGATCACTCTAAAAGGAAAGAAAAAATAACGCGTTTCGCGGGCAAACACCACAACTCTTTCCTAGTTCAAATCCCTTTGTCAATTTGGAAAGGATCGAATGCAGAATCTGATTTTTTGTATGAGTTCCTACAAAGATGTTTTCGTAAAATCTTACTTGAAGTCGGACTTCAAGTCCCATTTAAGCTAAAATTACGATAAATTCTATTCTAACAACTCTGGTCAGGTCGATCGCACCGAGGCGGTGAATTTCTAAATCAAAGTCATTTTTCAATTTCCAAGCTTTCATCCAAAAAAGTTCTTCTTTTCCGAAACAATGAAAACAATCGCTTCTGCACTTGCTTAAAAGCGCTAAAATTCTACGCTAAAAAATTCCCCTTTTGAACCCTTATGTCTTCAAAAGCCTTATGGGATTTTTAAAAATCGCCGATCTTCAAAAAGGACAGGAGACACGGAAATGTTAAGAGGAATGTATACGGGCGCGAACGGGATGATCATTCAACAGACAAGAATGGATGTGATTTCAAACAATCTTGCAAACGTCGATAAGACCGCATTTAAAAGAGACACGACTGTATTTAAGACGTTCCCCGAACTTCTACTCCATCGTTTCGACGAAGACGGGGTCGGGAAGGTTCCGATGGGTTCCTTTGACACAGCTCCCGTAGTCGGCAAACTCGGATTAGGTGGAGAAGTCAACGAGGTCTATACTCGTTTTGAACAAGGCGCAATGAAAAAAACCGAAAATCCATTTGATATTATGTTACAAGACAAACCCGGCAACGAGCGCCCGGCATTTTTTAGCGTTATGACAAACCGCGGAGAAAGACTTTCCAGAAGCGGAGCCTTTGTGATGGATACAAACGGATATCTCGTAACTCCGCAAGGATTTCCTTTAATGGGAGAGAATGGAGCCATTCGAGTAGCAAGAGGAAATTTCTTAATCAAGGGAAATGGAGAAGTCTGGATCAACGGAGAAATCGGTAACGATCCGGTAAACGGAACCTCTATCGAAAAAAACAGATTCGAAACTCCCGTATTTTTAGATAAACTCAAGATTAGAACCGTAGAAAATCCCCGTCATCTTGACAAAGAAGGAGATTCCTTTTACGCGGATACTCCGGAATCCGGTGAGCCGGTACCGTTTGAACTTAAAGATGAGCCCTCGATTTTGCAAGGATATCTCGAAGCGTCTAACGTAAGTGTAGTGACCGAAATGGTGGAGATGATCGAAGTCAATCGTTCCTATGAAGCCAATCAAAAGACCGTTCAGACACAGGATAGCTTGCTTGGAAAACTAATCAATGAAGTCCTTAGATAAAGATTTCTTGTTGATTTTCGGTAGTGTGTAATGGTAGTGTCATGAATACTGTGTAAATAACTTTCTTTAAAACGAATCTAATTTCAATCGATCTCCGAAAATAATTGAAAACTGATTCATTGCTTGAACTCAGCGACTCGCTCTCTAAGGATCGCTCGCCATCCCAATCTTGAATCGGCATGGTCCATTTTTTAGACATATTATTCAACGCTAAATAGAGAAGCTTGACTGCCGCCTCATCGGTAGGAAAGGATCCCCGATTCTTGATTATTTTTCTTAGACCCATATTCATAGATTCGATAGCGTTTGTAGTGTATATCGCCTTACGAATATTAGGTGGGTAAGCCAAAAAAGGAATCACCGATTCCCAATTACTTCTCCAGGACTTGCTGATCATCGGATACTGACTGTCCCACTTGGCAGAAAAATCATCAAGGCTTTTCTTTGCGATCTCTTCCGATGGAGATTTGTAGATGGCCTTTAGGTCGATTACCAACTCTTTCTTCTGTTTGTAAGAAACCCATTTCAAAGAATTCCTCACCATATGAACGATACAAAGCTGAACTTGTGCATTAGGAAAGACTGATATGATCGTATCCGGAAATCCTTTTAGTCCGTCGACACAAGCGATTAAAATATCTTCGACTCCTCGATTCTTTAAATCGGTTAAAATCTGAAGCCAGAACTTTGCTCCTTCGGTTCTTTCTACCCAGATCCCAAGAATCTCCTTTGTGCCCTGTAGATTGATTCCTAAAGCCAAATAAAAGGCTTTGTTCACGACGTGATTGCCATCTCTTACCTTCACGATCAGCGCATCCATAATGAGAATCGGATACACTTTGTCCAAGGGGCGGTTCTGCCACTCGATCACCGTTTCCATTACGGAATCCGTTACTTGAGATATTAGATCCGCTGAAACTTCAACTTGGTAGATTTCTTTGAGATGTTCGGAAATTTCTCGAGTTGTCATTCCACGAGAATACATCGAGATGATCTTTTCATCGAATCCCGTAAAGCGTGTCTGTCCTTTCTGAATGATCTGAGGTTCGAAACTTCCGTTCCTATCTCGAGGAACTTCCAAATCGATAGAGCCAAAGTCTCCTTTGAGCTTTTTGCTACTTTTTCCATTTCGAGAATTGTCTGAGTTATTGCCAGTCGAGGCGTTCTTCTCATATCCAAGGTGATGTGTCATCTCTCCTTCCATCGCTCGTTCAACAAGCGATTTGGTGAGTTGTTTTAAGAGTCCTTCGTTTCCGATCAGCTCTTCCGGGGTCTTACCTTTGATTAACTCATCGAGAAGTTCTTCAGCTCGATTCTTTGGTTTGCTCATATTGCTTTATCCTTGTTACTTTTTGGTTAGTCACAAGTCATTTACACAATGTAGCTGACACCCTCTTGAACCTTTGAAATTTATCCTTACTTCGATTAGGCTCTCATTCTTAATCTCACTGAGAATGAACCTAATCGGAGAAGCAAAGATAAGGAATAAGCTCTTAAAAGATGTACACTTTCATTTTGTATTATCTTTATACAGGTCTGAAAGACAGCGTATATTGAACACCGGATGATTTGTCATATTTCCATCTCTTTCAAAAACTTCCCGAGCTTCGGCTATTCCATCAATATGGTACCACGATTCATGATTTCGGACCTGTCCGAGTTCGATGATTTCTGCGTAGATCTTGAACACGTGTTTGTCTTCTGTGGCTTTCACATATATCCGGCAATCTTTTGCTTTCAACAGTCCTCTCTTGAAATCCCAAGGAGAGCCTTTGGTATTCTCAGATCGCAACGTTAGGCTCTGATGATACTTATGTATAGCGCGTAAAATAGTCTTAAACTGCGTTATCCCTTCTTCAGTCAGCTCTATATAGCCGTCTTCTCCGTCCTTCCATTTACCCATAATTCTTTCATTTTCCGTTATGGGAAAGATTACGAGAAAAAACTTGAGATTATATTTTATTCCTCACTCAGCAAGAAAATTGTAAGGTTGATTCCATAAAATCTTTAGGGCTACATTCAATCTTGAAACCTGATACGGGTTTTGGAGAGTAAAAGAGGGCGGGATACTTGAGTAAGAACAGTATTTAACTTATCTTCTCAATGATCCCCAAGAAACTGATTAGCAAAATTTCAGTTAAGTTAGTCCGGAAGCTGCTGAGACATTTGCTCTTGCATAAAACCTACTCTACTTCTATCAAAACATTTCGAGTAACCGCCCTCTATAACCTTTTTAAGATTTCCTATCCATGAGATCCATAGAGCAGCCCTCCTCTATCATCTATGCTCGTTTTGAAATTTCATCTTTACAGGTATACTGTATCTTGAAGCGATCAATCTTGATCCCAATCTAAATAATGTTCAATAGATACAAATGGGCGTATATAAAAGCGTGTAGTGGCCATAGATGCGTGCTTAAGCGCTGTAGAACATACAAGTCCTCCTCCTGTGTCCATTAGTTTTTGTGCGAGCGAATGACGTAGTGAGTGAACATGTATTAGCTTTCCTGCACATGTTTTAACATTCCAAGAGTTGACAATTTTCTGCAATCCCCTTGTGGATAACGGTCTCCGAGGAGCGCGATTTCTTCCTGGACAAGAAAGGAAAAAGTAATCTGAATTCGAATCAAATAGATTATGATAAGCCTTTAGACTATCTAAAACCTTGTCCGAAATGACTGAGTAAGATAACCTTCCACCCTTTCTGATATAACTAACAAGAGTTTCGCCAGATGGAGCCTTCAGAATGTTGCTGAATCGAAGAGACACAACTTCCTTGGCTCTCATTCCAGTGGTTGATAATACTAAGAATAGACAACGGTTACGATGCTCCATTTCACTACTTGGATTTGAGAAGCGTTTTGAAAGCTCCTTCATTGTTTCGTCGGCAAGTCCCTTTCCAAAGTATGAACCTTCGGCCTGTACTGGATATTTAGAATCCCTTGAATACTTGTTCCGGTATTTATTTAATTCTACTACCTTATTTAATGCGGACATTTTTCCCTCCTAACTGTCTAAGAGCGAAAGATTCTATTTATGGAGAAAAGTCGAAGTTTTTTTGTGAAACAGCGCGAATGCTTAATTTATTGAATAGAAAAACTCTAAATAAGAACAATTCACATATGCACAAAGTTAATCTTTGTGATTTTCAATTCGATTCAGAATAAAACCATTCTGTTTTTTATACGAAAATAAAAAAAGAATGATCAACGAAAAAATGCCAATATAGAAGCTGTATTCTCTTGAAATATAATACGTCCTCGCTATGTATCCATACAATCTAAAAATAGAAATTAAAACGAAAAGACCAATAAATGTTCGGTACATGTTACTGGTTTCTAATAAGATTTCTATTTTGGGATCTTTTCGAGAAGCGTTCAAATAATCTTCATATTTAGAATATTTAATAAAATTTATTTTTTTTAGCATCGGCTCAATTATCAGCGAGCCAACTCTGCTAGCTAATAAGCCTAAAAAATAGCAGAAAAACACCGCTACGATAACATTATCCTTCATGGATAAGAAATCAAATGTGTCTTTTTCTATAAAAGCGAAAAGAGTCCCCGGCAGTAAATAATTGAATAAATTATAAGAGGATAGTTTGTCCAAGAGATCTTTCATAATGCAAATCGATACTTAAAGGAAAGTTGGCGGTATCAGAAATACTGTGTAAATAACTTTCTTTAAAACGAATCTAATTTCAATCGATCTCCGAAAATAATTGAAAACTGATTCATCGCTTTTCCCCAATCTTGAATCGGCATGGTCCATTTTTTAGACATATTATTCAACGCTAAATAGAGAAGCTTGACTGCCGCCTCATCGGTAGGAAAGGATCCCCGATTCTTGATAATTTTTCTTAGACCCATATTCATAGATTCGATAGCGTTTGTAGTGTATATCGCCTTACGAATATTAGGTGGGTAAGCCAAAAAAGGAATCACCGATTCCCAATTACTTCTCCAGGACTTGCTGATCATCGGATACTGACTGTCCCACTTGGCAGAAAAATCATCAAGGCTTTTCTTTGCGATCTCTTCCGATGGAGATTTGTAGATGGCCTTTAGGTCGATTACCAACTCTTTCTTCTGTTTGTAAGAAACCCATTTCAAAGAATTCCTCACCATATGAACAATACAAAGCTGAACTTGTGCATTAGGAAAGACTGATATGATCGTATCCGGAAATCCTTTTAGTCCGTCGACACAAGCGATTAAAATATCTTCGACTCCTCGATTCTTTAAATCGGTTAAAATCTGAAGCCAGAACTTTGCTCCTTCGGTTCTTTCTACCCAGATCCCAAGAATCTCCTTTGTGCCCTGTAGATTGATTCCTAAAGCCAAATAAAAGGCTTTGTTCACGACGTGATTGCCATCTCTTACCTTCACGATCAGCGCATCCATAATGAGAATCGGATACACTTTGTCCAAGGGGCGGTTCTGCCACTCGATCACCGTTTCCATTACGGAATCCGTTACTTGAGAAATTAGATCCGCTGAGACTTCGACTTGGTAGATTTCTTTGAGATGTCCGGAAATTTCTCGAGTTGTCATTCCACGAGAATACATCGAGATGATCTTTTCATCGAATCCCGTAAAGCGTGTCTGTCCTTTCTGAATGATCTGAGGTTCGAAACTTCCGTTCCTATCTCGAGGAACTTCCAAATCGATAGAGCCAAAGTCTCCTTTGAGCTTTTTGCTACTTTTTCCATTTCGAGAATTGCCTGAGTTATTGCCAGTCGAGGCGTTCTTCTCATATCCAAGGTGATGTGTCATCTCTCCTTCCATCGCTCGTTCAACAAGCGATTTGGTGAGTTGTTTTAAAAGTCCTTCGTTTCCGATCAGCTCTTCCGGGGTCTTACCTTTGATTAACTCATCGAGAAGTTCTTCAGCTCGATTCTTTGGTTTGCTCATATTGCTTTATCCTTGTTACTTTTTGGTTAGTCACAAGTCATTTACACAATGTAGCTGACACCTTCGGAAAGTTTAAGCTATATGTTTTCCACGACTCCGGAATTTTTTATATTGCGGTATCCCGTAGATTTGTTCTTCAAGCTTTTTCCATTTAATGTTATCAAGGCTTCCTTTAGGCGCTATCTTCAAAAACGTAGTTCTCTTAGCCAAAGATTGGTAGCTCAATGTAGTATCATTTCCTTTTTTTAACTCTACAATATGCCGAGGTTCAAAGTTATCTTTGTTAATCCCCATGAGTAACATATGGTCTAAAAAAAGTTGTTGCGGATATATTAACTCCGTCGCAAAAATCTCAGCTCCAATTTCTATTTCTTCAGCTACGTTGCTTAAGGAACAAATTATACGTCCCAGGTTTCGATCCATTAAATGGTGTTTTAATTCGTGTGCGAGTGTAAAGGCTTTTGGATCGCGCGGGAGATTGCTATTAATAGCAACCGTAGTGGATCCATCGCGATTGATAATATAAGCTCCTCTAACTCTTTTAAAGTCTTTCCAAAGCTCAACTTTGTTAACACCTTCTTTCTTGAGAATGCTTATGATTTGCTTTGGAAGAATCCTCGGACCAGATAAGTTATATTTTTCTCTTATCTCAGCAGCTTTCAATTTGACTTTATTATAATATTCATTGCGATCCTGCTGCATCCTTTCTTTTTCTCCCGGAAGATTTTTTCTTTGAAGCATCTAACAATTGTTTCTTTGCGATTTGAAATTCTACAAAATTTTTTATTTCAGCGAAATCTCTGTCATCCAATGATTTATTGCTCCGAAACAAAAGTTCGATCTCATTCTTCTCTTCTTCAATTTCACTTTTCCCTTCAATGCCATCAGCTTCAGGTGGGAAAAAATTTAAAATTGAAACTTTAAAGAATTTAGAAAGCTCATACAAGTCCTCTATTTTAGGTTTATATTCCCCCGTTTCCCATCTAGATATTGTATTTGGAGCTTTATTCAACTTATTTGCAAGCTCCGTCTGGGAGATTCCGGCTCCATTGAAGCTAGATTCTCGTAATTCTTTAATTTTTTCTGCTATGAGAGAGTTTATGTCCACAGGTGCATATATACTATTTTGGGAAATTATTTCAACAGAAATTCTTGACAGATTTCGAATCTTGTACCATTATAGGAAATTAATTACCCATATATGGAGGGGTCTATGTCGCATAAAGTAATCTTTTACCCGGTTGGAAACGGTGATACAAGTCAGATTGTCCTCGAAAACGGAAAACGTATCCTTTTCGATTTTCGCCATTTAAAGAAAACGGAGGAAGGAGAAGGCCCAGAAATTAATCTTAGTAAGCGCTTAAAGCAGGAACTAAAAGATTCAGATAAGACAGAATTTGACGTTGTGGCATTTACTCATGGCGATAAGGACCATATAGCGAACAGCACTGAATTCTTTGAACTACTCCATGCCCAAAAATATCAGGGCGATGGACGAATCAAAATAAAAACCTTATGGGTTCCAGCTGCTATGATTCTCGAAACTGCATCTACGGACGAACAAAGCGAAGAATATGTTCTTTGGCGCCAGGAAGCACGTTATCGATTAAAAGAAGGAAAAGGAATTCGTGTTTTTTCTAAACCCGATCGACTGAAAGAATGGTTAGAGGAAAATGGATTAAAAGTTTCTGATCGTAAAAGTCTTATTACGGATGCAGGTGAAATAGCACCGGACTTTTCTTTAGAGAAAGATGGAGTAGAATTCTTTTGCCATTCACCTTTCGTTAAGCACGTAGACGATAATGAAGAATTTCGCAATGAAGCTGCATTAATTTTTAACGTACGATTTAAAGCTGGCGAAGAAACCTTCGACTATCTTGCTATAGGTGACTCAGAGTGGGAAGTCTTGGAAGATATCGTAAATAAGTCGAAAGCTCATAAAAGAGAGGATAGATTGAAATGGGATTTATTTAACATCCCTCATCATTGCAGTTACAAAGCACTTAGCGATGACAAAGGTAAGCAAGAAACTATTCCAAAAGAAAAAATAAAAGAACTTCTATTGAAAGGAAATGCAGATTCTTTTATGATTTGTTCTAGTGATTCCATTCCAGATATCGAAGGTTCTTATAATTCGAAACAACCGCCGCATATCCAAGCTCGAAATTGTTACGAAAACTACCTAAAGCAAATTGATGGCTGTAAGTTTTTGATCACCATGCAAGAACCTAATTTTTCTGATCCCAAACCTATTGTCATTTCTATAGATGATTCCGGAATCTCTCAAGTTAAGGAAAAAAAATCGGCAGAATTTGCAGCTGTCTCAGAAACCGCGAAGGCAGGGTGAATGAGCGAAAAATATCTTTCAATTGGAGACGTCGTTTCTGAAGCAATAATAACTGATCTTCATATCGAATTTGCCAGAAGAATATTTCAAGCAATCGAAAAATCGGAAAACTTTAGTTTCATTGAAATTCGCAGAATCGTCCATCAAGATGATCCAAAAGAAACTGAGATAATAATTGTCGACTGCATCAATTCTGAAATTCAAAGCAGAAATAAAGTTGGAATAAAAAACCGGGAACGTCTTGCTATTGCGTTTACAGCTGGTAATGATGTTCCTTTCGATGTATATCCTTTACGAATAGATTTTCCCAACAAAGTTCTTCATTTAAATCACGCCATCCCAGGGCTACCAAGATCTCTTTGTTTATTTTTCGAACCCTGGGAAGAAGTAGAACGAAAACTCACACCGGAGATTTTTTTACAACGAATATCCTGGTGGCTGATTAAATCTTCTAATAATACGTTGCATAGAGGAGATCAACCACTTGAGCAGTTATATTTCTCAAGCCCAATTGAGTTGATTCTTCCACCCGACTATCGCGAAAAGTGTGATGATCGAAGTAAAACGCTCTATCTAAAGGATTTTAATCCAAACGATTCTTCAGCTCCGTTAAAAGCTGACTTTAGAGATCTATTTGATTCTTCAAAAATTATTAATTTTTTTTGTCTTACGTTGGATCCTGTAAAACATACTAACGTATATTCATTCCCGGAGACATTAGGGCAGCTTCATGATCAGTTTATGGAACGAGGAGCTAATTTAATTGAAAAACTTAAAGAAGAGTATTTAAGAATAGTTACAGATAAAGGGATAATTGATTCTCCAAATCTACCCTATACTATCATACTTTTAACAGTTCCTAGAATCAATATTGAAGGTGGACTAAGTTCTAAACCAGATCAATTTGCATTCTATTTGCAATGCCCTTCTGGTAAACTTGGAATGCTATGTGGTTCGTTACTTAGGAATGGAGCTGGACCTTATTATAAAGAAACTCTGAACTTTGCGAGGCCAAGCAAAGCTGAAGAGTGGAAGACTGTCGAGCTGATTCCTATCGAAATTGTCCAAGCAATTACAAGAGAATTCGCTCAAAAGACATCTGATTTTAATTCTACCAAATCAGATTTTCGTGGAGTCCTTATCGGCGCAGGCTCTCTTGGCGGGTCTATATCACAGTTTTGGGCAAAAGGAGCCTGGGGTTATTGGACGATAATTGATAACGATAAAATAAAAGCACACAATGTTATTCGACATATCGCAAGCGAACAAGATATAGGCAAAGCAAAAGCGCTTGTTGTATCTGATAAAATGAACGAACACTTTGCACCAGGATATTCAAAACATCTACCGATTTGCGATAAAATAACACCTCATAATATCGAAAAAGTTATACCGACTTTAAAGGATGGAAACTTAATCGTTGATGCTACAGCCACTAATCATGTAATTCGAGATTTAGCAATCGCAGATGAGCTGCCGAGGAGTTGTTCCATTTTTCTTTCACCGTCTGGACATGGATCTGTCATTCTCTTGGAAGATTCTTATCGAAAAGTCCGGTTAGATTATCTAGAATTAATCTACTACAGAGGATTGCTCAGTGATGATTGGGGAGAACATTTTTTACAAAAAGAACATTCGGAATTAGTTATCGGATCGGGTTGCCGCGATATTTCTTTTGTCCTTTCCTTTGAACAGATCGAATTTCATTCTTCTTTGATTTCTCGACAATTAAGACTTCGATCAGAAAACACGGAAGCATCAGTTTCTATTTGGAAAATGAACGATCATACAGGAGAGTTATTTACCAAATCCTTAGAAATTTTTACTCCTATAATTAAGATTTTTAAGGATTGGTCTCTCTTATTAGATAACTGGATCGTTGAAAAATTAAAATCGGAAAGAGAAAAGAATCTCCCGAGTGAAACAGGAGGAATCATCATCGGATACATAGATCAAAAATTAAAAAGACTTTATGTTACTGATATTCTCACTGCTCCGAAAGATAGCGAAGCATCTCCCACAGGTTTTATCCGTGGAATAGAAGGACTATCTGAAGATCTAAAAAAAATTAAAACTCGCACAAGTAATAATGTCAGTTATATCGGTGAATGGCATTCCCATCCCCAAAATTCAAATGCTATACCAAGCCCGACCGACCTAATGTTGGTTACAAAATTCTCTGAAATTATGGCGGAAGACGGACTCCCTCATCTAATGATTATCATTGCTGAAGACGATATTACTTTTTCGTTTAGTGCCGCAAGTTAAACTGAAAGCAATCATGCTTTATCGAAAAGGGAAATATGTCCTGATGAATGAAAATGCGTTTTTATGTACGCATTTTAGAAGGTGTCAGCTACATTGTGTAAATGACTTGTGACTAACCAAAAAGTAACAAGGATAAAGCAATATGAGCAAACCAAAGAATCGAGCTGAAGAACTTCTCGATGAGTTAATCAAAGGTAAGACCCCGGAAGAGCTGATCGGAAACGAAGGACTCTTAAAACAACTCACCAAAGCGCTTGTTGAACGAGCGATGGAAGGAGAGATGACACATCACCTTGGATATGAGAAGAACGCCTCGACTGGCAATAACTCAGGCAATTCTCGAAATGGAAAAAGTAGCAAAAAGCTCAAAGGAGACTTTGGCTCTATCGATTTGGAAGTTCCTCGAGATAGGAACGGAAGTTTCGAACCTCAGATCATTCAGAAAGGACAGACACGCTTTACGGGATTCGATGAAAAGATCATCTCGATGTATTCTCGTGGAATGACAACTCGAGAAATTTCCGGACATCTCAAAGAAATCTACCAAGTCGAAGTCTCAGCGGATCTAATATCTCAAGTAACGGATTCCGTAATGGAAACGGTGATCGAGTGGCAGAACCGCCCCTTGGACAAAGTGTATCCGATTCTCATTATGGATGCGCTGATCGTGAAGGTAAGAGATGGCAATCACGTCGTGAACAAAGCCTTTTATTTGGCTTTAGGAATCAATCTACAGGGCACAAAGGAGATTCTTGGGATCTGGGTAGAAAGAACCGAAGGAGCAAAGTTCTGGCTTCAGATTTTAACCGATTTAAAGAATCGAGGAGTCGAAGATATTTTAATCGCTTGTGTCGACGGACTAAAAGGATTTCCGGATACGATCATATCAGTCTTTCCTAATGCACAAGTTCAGCTTTGTATCGTTCATATGGTGAGGAATTCTTTGAAATGGGTTTCTTACAAACAGAAGAAAGAGTTGGTAATCGACCTAAAGGCCATCTACAAATCTCCATCGGAAGAGATCGCAAAGAAAAGCCTTGATGATTTTTCTGCCAAGTGGGACAGTCAGTATCCGATGATCAGCAAGTCCTGGAGAAGTAATTGGGAATCGGTGATTCCTTTTTTGGCTTACCCACCTAATATTCGTAAGGCGATATACACTACAAACGCTATCGAATCTATGAATATGGGTCTAAGAAAAATAATCAAGAATCGGGGATCCTTTCCTACCGATGAGGCGGCAGTCAAGCTTCTCTATTTAGCGTTGAATAATATGTCTAAAAAATGGACCATGCCGATTCAAGATTGGGATGGCGAGCGATCCTTAGAGAGCGAGTCGCTGAGTTCAAGCAATGAATCAGTTTTCAATTATTTTCGGAGATCGATTGAAATTAGATTCGTTTTAAAGAAAGTTATTTACACAGTATTTCTGATACCGCCAGGATCTTCCGCAACCGGGTCTGCATGATTAGATGCTTACTAAAAGACTTGTATTTTTATATTTAGAGCCTGTCCCAAAACCTGCTTGTACTTTCCTTTGTAAGTTTAATACATGACTTATGAAATCAGAGTTAGGGCATCTTGACATTCCCGAAGAGATTTGGAAGAAGTTAAAACGATTACTTCCAAAGAATACGAATTATGGTAGTAAAGGAGGTCGTCCTAGATTGGATGACCGGAAAGCAATGGCTGCAATATTTTACCGAGTCCGAACAGGAGTTCAATGGAGATACATTCCTCCGATGTTTGGGAGTAAATCTACATTACATAGAAGGTTTCAAGAATGGGTAGAAGCCGGAGTTTTTGAGAAGATAGAAAAAGAAGCACTTGAACTTTACGAACGTGTCGTTAAGATACGAACCCAAAGAATGGCAGCCGATGGAAGTTTTTCAAGGGCTCCAAAAGGGGGGCTTTCGCAGGTCCAAATCCGACGGATCGCGGCAAAAGAGGCATTAAAAGACATATTCTCATCGATCGGCGTGGAGCACCTGTAGCCTTTGTCATTGGCCCAGCAGGAACTCACGACTCAAAATTGATCTTCCCAACATTAAATAAATTTAAAGTCCGACGGGATAATCAGTATCTTAAGCCGAAAATTCTTTCTTTGGACAAGGCTTACTCAAGCAGAGCTATCCGAGACGAGTTAAATCGAAAAAGCATACAATACCGAATCCCGAACAAGGTAAACTCAAAAAATCCAGAATACTTTACCCCACTTAAACCTTTTCGATGGACTGTCGAGAGAACTTTTGCATGGTTAAATGCTTTCAGAGCAATCAAGACCTGTTGGGAATCCAAAGAGGAAAATTACGTTGCATTAATGCAGCTTACTTGCGCTATTATATTACTTAGAATGACGAATAGATAGTTTTGGGACAGGCTCTAAATTATATCCTATAATTCTACGCCATTATTTTGATCAAACAGTTACAAATAAAATTTCATAATTCTTCCTCAATTCGGAAAGTAGAGTTCAAAAACGATAGCAATACTCTTCTTCACTTTCAGGACTTTTATAATTACAAGATAAAATACTGTATACTAATCCATCTTTATAAAGATTCAATTCGACGAATCTCAATATTTTTTTTTAAAATATGAAATCAGAAGCGCAAGCTTTATAAAATTTGAACTCTTAGGATTTACAATCGGTTACTGATCCCGATGGTTATCCTGCTAGTGCGGGGCTTCGGCTTCTTGATAATAAGTCAAAAAGTTTATACTGTATTTTAGAAACAACGTCTCGATTTCCCTCTTTTCTTGAAGAGAAAGAGAGCATGAATGCTGAAACCCAAAGAACAAGGTTCTGTAGTTTTTCAACTCCTGACTCAGTAGTTTGTCTTCGCAATTTGGACAATACAGAGGCGGAGAAAGTCTGGTTGTTGAAAAATCATCAAATTCTTTTTGCCAATCTACATTCGATTTTCATCAACTACAGTTTAAAAGAATTTAGAAAATCAAAAAGATACGTTTGGTTCGATATTTAACCAAATAGAAAAGAACGAATTTGATAGAGTCGACAACACCACTTCAAGTGCATTAAAAATTTATAAAATTTTAATGCACTGTGGCATTGTGGCTATAAAAACTTCATTTTCAAAAAACAATCTTTGAGAATTTTGAAAACGAACAAAAAACAAACACTATTTCTTTTTTTTGATCATCATCTTTCCGGTAATCAATTGATAGAAGCCGATTACCATCATCAAAGGACCCAAAACGAGAATGATCACAAGCATCCCGCCCAATTGCTCCGTTAAAAAAAGACTAAATGTCATAATAAATAACCCAAGAACGATAGAAATCACCCCCTTCGTACGAATGTATTGATCGTTGTCTAAAAAACCCATGGTATTCCTCTTTGCATTTTGAAATTGAACTGCACAGTCACCTTCCCTAAAACCATTTTGTCCTATCTTAGGCAAAGGATTTCACATTCCTAACGTTTCAGTTCCGAATCCAAAATTAAAAAATAAACGATCGAAAGGGATCAATAATTTTTTACAAATCTCTCTTAGAAAAAAGAAAACCATTCGACTTGGAACTAAGCTTATCTTAAATGGAATGAAATAAACTACCCATCGGATCTACCGTGTAATGATGGCCCTTTTCATCTAGATTTCCGAGTGAGAGGTCTCATCGTATGATTGAATTATTTTCATATGACTTACTTTTTTAAAACTACCTTCTCTTCCTCAAGTCTGTTGGTCATTTAGTACATCAACCGGAGAAACAATACAGAACTATCGAATCCAATGTAGCCGATTGGAATTCGGTTGCATTCGTATCATCACTCAAAGGTGCCAAAGCCGCTAAACTAAACTTTGCATGTGTCGCTCAGTATTGCTTAGAGCAGGGTTTCAAGATGATCTATGAAGTATTGAATGATACGCGAAAAGGGATGGGCGTATATATTTAGAAGCTGGAGCGAAGATCTCTCAAACATTTCCGGACAAAATTTTTTATAAAGACTTCAGGACCTATGGAAAACTGACAAACATTCACGATCATAGAAATTAAAAAAAATAGTTTGCAGAAACCATCTAAAATTCCATGCTTGTGACATCCGCTTTACTTATATCTTCGTTAGGATTTTATGTCTTATATCCAATTCCGAATCGCAAAATACAAAAGAATTTCGGAGTCTCGTGTCTTCTCATCGGATGCTGGTTTCAATCCTTTATTCTTCGGGAAATAGTCCCTCACTGGTCATACAATTGGTTGATCAATTGGGGCTTGATTCCTTCGATTCCGTTACCATATTTACTTTATAAAATTACGACTTCTTACAATCAAAAAAAAGAGGAATCAATCAGCGATCGAGGATGGTTTCATTTTATAAACATAACGATGATTGGATTTTTTATTACAAAATCGACTGTCCATTCTCCATTACAATTTCTTTGAATGAAATCGATTCGATTTAAGATTTCTTTAGTCCTTAAAAATCCGTTGATTTGAATCCGATGAAATCGTATGATAACAACCGATCAAACGAACTATCCAAAAAGATTGTAAAAGGAAAGTTACACTATGAGAACATCTCTCAAAGGCAAGGTGGCATTGGTGGCGGGAGGAACACGAGGAGCGGGTCGTGGAATCGCTGTAGAGTTGGGCGCGGCCGGTGCGACGGTTTACGTCACTGGACGGACAAACAATTCCCAGCGATCGGAAATGAATCGGCCGGAAACGATCGAAGAAACGGCGACACTCGTAGAGAAAGCCGGTGGTCACGGAATCGCGGTTCAAGTGGATCATCTCGTATCCGAAGAAGTCCGTGCTCTCATCTCCCGAATCGATCAGGAGCAAGGGGCCTTACACATTCTTATCAATGATATCTGGGGCGCCACCCAAATCGAATGGAACAAATCGGTTTGGGAATCCTCTTTAGAATACGGATTGCACACTCTGCATCTTGCGGTGGACACACATGCTATCACGAGTCACTTTGCATTGCCCCTTCTCATCAAAAACCCCGGCGGACTTGTTGTAGAGATGACCGATGGAACGGATGAATACAACGCAAATCACTATAGGGTCTCCTTTTTCTACGACCTTGCCAAAGCCGCGGTCAATCGAATGGCATTTGCACTCGCGCACGAATTACAGCCCTATAAAAGCACTGCCTTGTCTCTGACCCCGGGTTGGTTACGATCCGAAGCGATGTTAGACGCTTATCGTGTCACCGAATCCAACTGGCAGGACGCAACAAAAATATCACCGCACTTTGCCATTTCGGAAAGTCCGATTTTCGTCGGTCGTGCAGTAGCCGCACTCGCCCAAGATTCGAATCGGTCGCGTTGGAACGGAAAGTCCGTTTCCACCGGTGAGTTGGCAAAAATCTATGGTTTCACGGATCTGGATGGAAGTCGACCGGATTGCTGGAGATATATGATCGAAGTCCAGGATGCAGGCAAACCGGCAAACGTAACCGGTTATCGTTGACACAAGATGTAAAAAAGACGAACATTCCAAAGACAAGAACAAAGAAACCGAACGCAGTTTTATCGAAGTAGGAAATCGAAATAGATGGAGTACAAAAAACAAGAATACAAATCAATCGATCAATACATTCGCTCCTTTCCTGTTTTGGTCTAAAAGAAATTGGAAGAAATTAGAAAGACAATCCGAGAACAAGTTCCGGAGGCCACCGAAAAAATCAGCTATCAAATACCCACGTTTTATTTAAACGGAAATCTGGTTCACTTTGCAGCTTATAAAAAGCATATTGGATTTTACCCAACACCGAATGGCGACGAGGCGTTTCAAAAAGAATTGTCAAAGTATAAAAGCGGAAAAGGGACGGCCCGGTTTCCGATGGAAGAACCGTTCCCCATCGATCTGATTCAAAAAATGATACGGATGAGAATCGAAGAAAGTTTAAAAAAGAAAATTCGAATCCGGTTCATCGATTTCTGCTGAATTTCCGAAACCGTCTGTAAAACTCTTTGATTTTCATCGGAATTTCGAACTCCGCATTGGACGGAGATCTCCTTGTGCAAAGACTGACATCATAACGATCCCTGGGACTGGTTTCTCGATCGTTTAACGATCGATGGCGCTTCTGATTTCGGCGAGAAGTTCGTTTGTTTGATACGGTTTTTGAATAAAACGAATCGCTGAATTTTTTACCAATTCCGATTTTACATTCGGATCGATAAAACCGCTGGCTAGAATGATTTTTAAATCGGGTTTGATCATGAGTGAGGATTGAATCAACTCAACTCCCCCGAGAACGGGTAGACCTAAATCGGTTATGATCAAGGAAATTTCTTTATAATACTTTTTGAATAGAGCCAAAGCTTCAGAACCGTTTCTTGCGTTGACAATCCGATATCCTTTACTTTGTAACAATGTACGCAACAAGTCTCGAATCATATCCTCGTCTTCTACCACAAGAATCATTTCTGTCCCGCCGTGAATTTCTGATTCGGACGATTCCGATATGATCTTATTTACATTTGCGCTTTCGGAAACGGGTAAATACACGTAAAAGCTTGTTCCAAAACCCAACGCTGTGTGAACATCCACAAAACCTTGATGATTGTCGATGATACTGTAAACTAAAGATAACCCCAGACCGGTTCCCTTTCCGATTCCTTTTGTGGTAAAAAAAGGTTCGAAAATTTTCGCAGAGGTCGTCTCATCCATTCCTATTCCCGTATCGATCACTTCGATCTTTACATACTCTTTAAAACGAATCTGAAGATGTTTTGATTCCAAGTTCTCCGAGTTTACTACCGAAGTTTTAATCGTCAGCAAACCGCCTTTCGGCATAGCGTCTCTCGCATTTACACAAAGATTGAGCAAAACCTGATAGATCTGATTTGTATCGCACAGAGTGGAAGGAAGTCCCTCTCCTAAAAGTGAGAGAATCTGAATATTCCGAGGAAACGTTTGTTCCATCATCGTTTTGATCTCTCGTAGTATGGAATTGATCTGAGCGAGTTCCATTTGAAACTCCGTTTTTCTTGCAAAGGTCAAAAGTTGTTTCACCAAAGAAGCTCCTCTTTGGGAAGCGGTCTGAAGCGCATCGATACTTTTCGAAAACTTTTCCGGATTTTCGCGGACCTGATTCAACAAAGAGGTATGTCCCATGATGATCATTAGAATATTATTAAAATCATGAGCGATTCCGCTGGCCAAAGTACCCAGCCCTTCCAATTTTTGAGCCTGGATCAATTGTTTTTCCAATTCTTTCCGTTTATATTCATTTTCTTTTAACCGTCTCTCGTTCTCCTTGCTTTCCGTAATATCCTCTGCGATTCCCGCAAGTCGAAACACTTCATTTTTTGAATTCAAAACGGGGAACGCCCGATCGCGAATCCAACGAATCGAACCGTCCGGACGAAGGATGCGATACTCTTCATTATATTCTCCGCTATACTGATTTTTTGTTGTTTTTTCCATCATTCGATCCCGATCTTCGGGATGAATCGAATCCAACCATGATATGGGATTATCCAGTAAACTTTTACAACTCCTTCCCCAGATTTCCTCGTAACTTTTACTTACGTAAATCATCTCGGTCTTATCCACGCTACTCATCCAGAACACTTCTCGAATCGCATCCGTCAATTGACGAAATCTTTCTTCGCTCGCGATGATGTCTTCTTCGACTTTTGCACGTTCGGATATTTCATGTTCGAGCTCTCCGTAACGCATAATCAATTCGTGATTTTTTTCCTCCAGTTTTTCCACAAGACGCGAGCTATACTCGTTTAAAACATCCATATCCGTAAAACCTTTCAAAACTTTTTTTGGGGTTTTTTGTTCGTTCTTGAAAATTTGATCGATCGTTTCCAAAATGATTTTTGTTTGTACAGGTTTTTTTAAAAAGGCATCCGCTCCGAGATCAAACGAAAGTTTTTCATCGGAAGGGGAAGTATAAGTAGCCGTATAAAAAATAAAAGGAATACGATTCCATTTTTCGACTTTCCGGACTTGGTAGCAAAATCGATATCCATCCATCTTCGGCATCAGAATATCCGAAATGATCACATCGATTTCGGTTTTTTTCAAACAGTCAAGCGCGTCATAACCGTCGCATGCGCTAAGCACCTCAAAATTCTCCCCTTCGAGTTGAATTTTAAGCAGCTTGCGATTCATTGCATTGTCATCAACGATCAATATAATCATTTTCTTTTATTATTGTTTTAATAGTTGCGAGATTTGTTGTATAAACTTACGGGTGTCTATCGGTTTTGTGATATAGGCGGCACATCCCGCAGCCAAAGCCTTTTCTTCATCCCCTTTCATTGCAAATGCCGTCAGGGCAACGATCGGGATCTTCTGCGTTTTAGAATCCGATTTTAGCTTACGAGTCAGGGTCAGTCCGTCCATTCCGGGCAATTCGATATCCATAAGGATCAAATCCAAATGATCCCTATCGATGATACAAATCGCATCTTCCGCGTTAGTCGCCTTAATCACAGAATACGATTCCAAAGTCAGTAAATCGTAAACCAGTTTCAAATTGATAGGATTGTCGTCTACCACAAGGATCTTAATAGACATTCTACGATTCCTTCTTCGAAAATCCGTTCGGAATGACGATCGAAAAAGTCGATCCTTGATTGAACTCACTCTCTACAAAAATCTGTCCTCCCAATCGCTCCACAATACGCCTTGTTAGAGCCAATCCTAAACCGGTTCCTTGATATCTTCGATCCGTACCGGAATCAATCTGTTGAAACTCCAAGAATAACTTCTCCAGATTTTCTTTTCTAATACCAATTCCCGTATCGACTACGCTCAATTGGATCTGATTCTCATCCGCCTTCTTCAAACGGATCAAAATCTTACCGGATTCATTTGTAAACTTCACAGCGTTTGAAAGAAGGTTATATAAAATCTGTTTGATTTTTTTTTCATCCGATTCGATCCGATCAACGTCTTGGGCAAGATCATAATTCAATTCGATATGTTTTTTCCGAATGCTAGGAGTGACTACCGAACACGCCTCTTCGATCGCCTTCCTCAGTGAGAATTCTTCGATATAGAGCTCCATCTTGCCGGCTTCCACCTTTGCCAGATCAAGCACATCGTTGATCAAATGCAATAGATGCTGACCGCTGTTGAGTATATCGTTTAAATATTCTTTTTGTTTCGGATTCAAAAGTCCCGGTCGTTCATCAACCAAAAATTCGGAAAAACCGATGATGCCGTTTAAAGGTGTCCTGAGTTCGTGAGACATGTTCGCCAAAAATTGACTCTTCAATCGAGTTGCTTCTTGAATCTTACGATTTTGTTCCTCTAACTCCGCATGTCTGAATTCTTCCTGCAATTTACGTTCGGTGGTATCTCGGATCGAACTGGATACGAGAATTCCCTCTTCGGTTTCCAAAGGACTCAAACTGATCTCGACGGGAAATTCGGTTCCGTTTTTTCTCAAACCGAACAATTCGATTCCGCCACCCATACCTCTGACCTTTGGATCCGCAAAAAAACTGTTTCTATGTTTGGGATGTTCCTTTCTAAATCTTTCAGGAACTAATATTTCCACTGCCTTTCCCAAAAGCTCTGCCCGAAGATAGCCGAACAACTTTTCGGTTTGAGAATTGATCAAAACGATAACACCCTCTCGATTTACGATGACAACGGCGTCCGGCGCGGATTCAAGCAGAGCTCTAAACTTTTCCTCGGCTTTCTTACGTTCGCTGATATCGCGAATCGCACTTAAGACCAACTCCGCTTCGTCCGTTTGCAAAGGACTCAAACTCACTTCTACCGGGAATTCGCTTCCATCAAATCTTCTGCCAAAAAGTTCAAATCCCGCCCCCATAGATCTGACTTTTGGAGAATCAAAATAGGAAATTCTGTGAGCAATATGATTGGAACGAAATTTTTCTGGAAGAAGGATTTCAATCGGTTTTCCGATCAAATTTTCATAAGAATATCCGAATATAACACTTACCTGTTTATTGACCAATACGATGTGACCGGTGTTGTTTACCATAACGATTGCATCCGGCATCGACTCGAGAAGCCCTTGAAACTTAGCGCCGAATACTTTCGAATCGCGCAAAGCACGAAGTAAAGTAATGTCCCTTTTGGCCGCGAGGATAAATTGTGTGCGTCCGTCGTTGCTATTGATGATTCTCTCCGATATGTCTGCACAGATCAAGGATCCGTCCTTACGTTTTCGAATCGATTCATAAGCGACCGAACCGGACTCTATCGCCTTGCGAATCGAAGACCTCGCTTCGGTCCTGTATTTTTCGGGTATGATGAGATCGTAAATGGACTGACCTACAGCTTCGGTTTTGGAATGGCCAAAAATGGTCTCCGCGCTTGGATTCCAAAATAAAACTTCTCCCTGCAAGGATAGAACAATCAATGCATCAGGGGAATTTTTCACCAAAAGATTTTGAAAATCGCTTTCTTTCATAGATTATTAAAGGATTGATCCATTACAAAGATAACCTTTATTTTTTTAGGAAATATACGTATTTGACAATGATAAAAACAACGATTTCCGGAAAGTTCATCGAAGCAGAAGATCGATGAATTTAATTCCGAACTTCAATCGGATAACACGAAAAATATGTTTGGTATTTTATATATAATAAAACAATAAATCAAGATATTTTTATAAATAATTTATAAATAAAAAACACCCCGGAATACTAACATCCTTAAGATGGCCTATATTTGGTCCTCCTGTGCGATATAGAGACCCCTTACAATTGTTCACAAAGAATCATAGATCTGTTCTAAATTCCGACCCAAAAAAAGAATATCTTGTTTTTATTTCACAATCTTTTTTGATCACAAGTCCTTACAATCGATACAATGATCATTCATTATAAATCCGATGTTCGCTCATCTCAAGATTTAACAAATTCAATTATAAATAAAACAATATTCATTCGAAAAAAAAACTATTCCGCAAAATGATTTCTATTTTATAAAATTCGGTTATATTTTATTTACTATTCTAAAATGGATCCCAAACGATCCAACCTTGGATTGCAAATCCAATCCGAGAAATTTCGACTTTCCATAGGGAAATCAAAGAATCTGAATTTGTTTTTATAAACCTCGTTCTTCTGTAAGGTAAGGGCGGATATAAAACAGCATATTCAATCTTTCTTCCGGTCAAAAAATCGATTCAAAATTCAAAGTTGCGAACACCGTTCAGCAGTTTAAAATGTTCCGAAAGAAGACAGGATCCCCGAAATGTGGCCGGCACACAAACGCCCCTTGGATCGCCTTTTATAGACAAAAAGAAAATTCTCATATTTTTTTTATAAAAAGCTGTCTGTCTAAATCGAATCATGAGATAGAAATAAAACGGGATAAGCTTTCATTCTTATGATGAGAACGTTCAAAGTGACGCATTTTCTTTCTTCGAAAAAATCTGTAAAATACGGTTGACTCAGTTTTGTATGAAAGAATGCTAAGCGTTAGTTTTTCTTGATAGCAAATCCACTCCAAACAGGAAAGAATGAACACCGGTTTATCTGACTCTACCTCCTTCAAGTTATTAACAACCGGACTTTCTCCAAAAAACCTTCAGCAGATACGGAGCCAGTTTTTAGTAACGATCGGTTTGTTATTTCTTTTTTCGAACTGTATTGCAATGAGGGTTTACGTAGCCAATCCAGGCTTGGGCGATTTGCCAAACAGCTCCATAGCGACTCCTCCGAAAACGATCGAAAATTATCAAATTGAAACACCCAAATATTTCTCTGAGCAGCCGTTTGCACAACATTCGCCTTCACTTTTTTATTTCGTTCCGAAAAGTTTGACAAATCAATATGGCACCGTTGCAGAAATTATCAAACAGGAATTGATGTCAAACCCTGACTTTCAACCCGAAACCAATCAATACTTGGTTCGAATTATCGATTTTAATCTATATTCAAAGGATAAATGTTTCAGCAATGAAACCGGAATCAACTTTGAAATCGAAGTGGAAAATATACTTACAAAAAAGAAAATTCTCGAATTCAAATATAAGGATTTGATCAAATCATACGTAACGGACTGTTATGCCGCGGTTGCTTCCGCTCCCTTTTTCCTAGGCTGGATTTTATACGCCCCCTATATCGGCTTTCGAGGAGACAGAGAAGATCAACTAAATCAAATCGGAAGAATCGCCATATTGGAATTTTTTGATTCATTTAAAAAATCTCGAAAAACAGATCTCGAAACAAATCTAAAACAAAAGCCTTTTTTAAAAGGAAAGAAGAATTATGAAAAATAAATCATTCCATTTCCTTAAAATAATTCCATTGCTAATTGTAATCTTATCCTTTCTAACTTGTACATATTCGACCGAAAAAAGGTATACCTACGGAAAACCCTATTATCCGAATCAGAATCACTTTAGCGGTTCTGAACCGCAACTCGAAGAGGGGGAACCTTATTGGTTTCTCGATGCGATTGGAAACGTTTTCGGTTCTTTAACAAAGTTGATTCTTTGGAACCGAAAGATGAACAATCACAGCATATCGGACGAAACAAAACAGTATCTCAAAGACTATCTAAGGGAAAACAATCTTACGGATGTCAAAGTGAGATTCAATCAATATGCCCCGATCGACGATCTACGTCAGCTATGGAGAGCCGAAACCGTACATCCGGTTCTAAAATATACGTTAGGGATTTTCAATTGGCTGATAGGGGTTATTTTTCCGGAACGAATTTTTGCAGGAATTCTCGGAGGCGATCACTACAACCCGTATTCAAATACAATCAAAATCTATAGCGATCTTCCAACTGTAGCGCTTCACGAAGGAGGACATTCAAAAGACTTTGCGATGAGAAAATACAAGTCCTTATATTCCCTATCTTATTCGATGATCCCACTGATTGGCCCATTGTATCCGGAAGCGAGAGCCTCTGACGATGCGCTCCGATATCTTCGCAGCAAATGTGATAAGAAGAACGAGCTACTCGGATATAGAACCTTATATCCCGCATACGCGACTTACGTAGTCGGCCAAGTATTGACCTTTCCATACAGCCTCGCGTCCAGCCTGCCAGGACACTTAGTTGGAATCACCACCGAAAAGATCACAGATCGAAAGGAAATTCCTGAATGTAAAATTTTGGAAGAGATGGGTGATCAACCGGAACAAAAGAGCAATCAACATTGATATTTCGCTTAACAAAAACTGCTTCGGTTTGTTTGAATCAAAATGAAAGGATTCAAAAAATTTAACGTGAAAAATTTAGTTGAGATTGACTTTAAAACTTTTACCACAAATAAAGGTAAATTAGAATCTATTTATTGTGTTTTTTTACATTAAAAAACTAAGCCTTTCCAAAATTAGTTTTTTATGTTTTAGAACATTATATTTAATGATTCTAAAATTTTATTAAAGTCTATTCTTATTTAAGAGGTATATAAAATGAGAAAAAGTACCATGCTCACACTTTTTATCGGATTGGTGTTTCTTTCAAGCTGTTCACACAGTTTAAAAATTCAAAATCTTGGCGAGTATTACAATAGCTATTCCTTTAACGGAAAGAAAGTTAAAATCGGCCTTGTTATGAATACGAATACTCCCGTTGAAGAACGCCATGCAGAAGAAATTGCTCAAAGCTTAAGAAGTACGGGAAACTTTGATATCATTTTTCCTTACAACCCATCAAACAGCGGTAAGGTAGATTACGTTTTTGAAATCGCTCCGAAAGTAGTTTATGACGGATCCAAATGGAATTTCTTAATCAGCTTTCCAGGGTTCCTTGTATTCGCTCCTGCTTGGAACGGTTACTTGTATTTTGCAAACATTGATACAGAGATAACAATCAAGAAAAATAATGTCGTAGCAAAAAAAACAGTGATCCCTTTCAACCTAAGAGTAAATCAAGCTGACTTTGGAAGAACTTGGGCAGTTGGATTAGACTGGTTAGTGACTATCGGTGTAGCATCTTTAATCGGCGGATTTTTCTTCACTTCTTTTGATGATGACATCCAAGGTGAATTATTTAGAACATACGTAAACCAGTATGGAAAGTATATCGCAAATAAAATTTCTGCTGATTTAAGCGCTCTTTAAATAAAAAAAAATGATTTGCCAGTCCACTTAACTAACAAATCAAACTTAAGGCGAGCAAGGGGAATGGTTTTTCAAAATCATTCCCCTTTTTTTACCGAGAAAACATCAGATAAATCGAATTAGATCAAAAGAAACATCAGGTATTCATGTTTCTTTTGATCTCTTCATCGCCTTTCCTTAACGAAGTCGATTTATCAATTCTCGTTGTTTTTTTATATTGAAAAATTACGTAGAACCTTTTTAGATTCCCCGCGTATCATCACAAACAGGAAATCCTAAAATTCCCGGGAGCGAGTCCGTAATCTTGTAGCTAAACATATCCGTTATATTGGGAGACTTTGCCATATAGTATTTATTTTGATTGGATTCGAGCCATAAAAGCTGATCCTTATAATCCCAACCTTTTGGTTTGTAAAATTCTCCAAGAGTCGCCAGAACCCCCTTACTTCCCATCCAAACCGAACTCAAAAGTCTCATATTCTGACTGCTGCAGTATTTTTCGGCCGCTTTATAATTCATTAATTGTTTTCCGATTAAAGCACAACGCGTTCTTTTACTAAATGAATAAGAGGCTTTATCGTTGCCGCAGTAGTTTTCAGATTTCGGCTTTTCGTTTTGAGTCTGAGTTTCCGGGGGTTTAGCCTGAGTTTCGGGAGGTGGATTATTGGAAGCGGTTTCTGTTTTTACAGGGACCGCAATCGCAACATCGGAGACTCCCAAAGAGTATTGCGTCGAAATTTCGTTAAGATCGGCGATACACTGACTTAAAATTTTCACTGCTCCCTTAAAATTATTATAGTGCTTAACGTAGTCCTCTCCATTTTCGCACTGTCTTCTTACTTGAACAAATCTTCCATAGGGAGCGGATTTTTTTTGCGTGGGCAATTCATTGATTTTCTTAAATATAAGATTCATTTTCTCCTTGCTTTCTAAAACTTTAACTTCCGCCTCCTCCTTCGTTTGTCCGAATAAATTAACGCAGTAAAAGATACTGAATATCGAGATAAAAATCATTATTTTTTGTTTCATGCTTTCCTATTTTCTCCGTATAAGCCCACTGTATAGATGTACGCCTTTCTTTATTATATCACATAAAGAAAAAAAACGTAGATCGTGTCACCCGCCGATTATGCACCTTTATTCCCCATGAACTTAATTTTATTCCAAATAAAAAACCGAACGGGTCACAAAATTCATTTTAATATAAAACATAGCAAACCAAAAACAGCCACTGCCAAACAATTCTTTTTTCGTAAAACATTATAGATAATGAATATAGAATCAAACCCCAAACACAATGCGTAACACAAAATCAATTCAAATTAAACACAATTATGAAATAAGTGCATCTATTGGAAATAAAAAATTTATAAAATTTCAAAAAATTTGTTTCTAAAAATTTTCACTTTTCAAATCGATTTATAAAATTTCATACGCAAACCAAAACATTTTATAGGTTTTGATTAAAAATCAAAACACCCAAATTCTTCGCTATAATTATAAAAAGTAAAAATAATTTGATAAAAATTAAATATTCTAAAATCGTAAACTATAAAGATCTCGCCCTATGTTCTTTCCAAATTCGATTTCGAATTCTGCTTAAAAAAACAGGAGAAATTCCCAAATAAGAGGCAATATAATGATGAGGCACACGACTGATGATATCCGGTTGCCGGCTAATCAAGTCCAAATATCTTTCCTCGGGGGTTTCACGAATTCTAGATAAGAAGAATGTTATATAATGATCAAATCGTTCCAAAGTATATTCCAATAAATATTCCCTTAACTCTTCATTTTCTCGATAAAGCTGAGCCGCATCCTCTTCTTTCACTTCATAGAGTTCAGTCGGTTCCACGCTTTCCAACAAAAAGTCGCTCTTGGTGCTTGTTCTACGATAACTGTGAAGAGACGCGATCGCACAATTTTCAAAAAGGAAACCAAGCGTGATATCTCTTCCTCTGTTATCAAACCATACTCGAAGACATCCTTTGTTTACGATAAAGATAGTCTTCAAAGTTTCGCCTTGATGAATCAGAGTCGTTTTTGCGGAAACTTTTCTCTCTCGGAACATATATTTATAGCGGGACCAATTTTTTTCCAGACCCGGAATTCGTTTTTTAAGGTTTTCAATAAAAGGTATCTCAGTCGCCATTTGAAATTCTTTACTTGGAAACGTATCTTATAGGATTTTCCTAAAAATCAAGATTATTCTCAAAATGATCTTTCAAAGAATTTTTCATAAATTCGTTTTGGTTGGCTTGTTTTTTGCAACCTATCCTATCATTCTGCCTCTGATATCATATATGAATTCAGTAAATTCTTCCACAAAAACGAAACAAAATGGATCTTACAAAAGATACAAAGCTTCAGACGCGGAACCGGGATTACACCCGGGTAGTTCGTATCGAGTTCGGAGAACCTTAGATTGGTTTGGCAGAGCCTACGGAAGCCTTTTTTACAAAACGGAAGTTCACGGTCTACACAACGTTCCGAAAGATGGAACCGTTTTAGTGCTCGTCAAACACCAAAGAAACGATGACATCCCGCTCGGTCTTTCCAAAGCTCTTTATAAGATACGGTGGAGTATCTGGGCGGTAATGAAAGATTCCATGGCCTCTCCGATTTTTTTTGATTTTTTCCTGAAATGCGGAGGAATTCCTCTCAATCGACTCGAACCGAGGAAAAGCAAGAAAGATCTTCTTTTTGCAAGAAAAGTTTTATACAATGGAAATATGTTAGTTATCTTCCCCGAGCAAACAACGGTTCCCTATAAAATGGGAAGAGGAAGACCAGGAGCGTTTCGTTTTATCGTCGGAAAACCGGAAAGTCCTCTACCCGTTCTTTGCCTCGGCCTGGAATACGAGCCCCGCGGTTTTTTACGAAGAACCAAACTCACGGTTCGAATCGGGGAATTAAAATACTTACATCCAAAACAAGATCCGGAAGAATTCCTGCACGACTGTATGCACGAAATCGCAAGACTTACCAATTTAACATATCCTTTTGAATTAAAAAAAGGAAGTGAAGCAGACGAAGAAGAATCCGACTCCAAGGTTAAAAAATCGCTTTATGAGAATACCAATAGCTAAAGGAAACAAACGTGTCCTCCTTGTGGAAGGAGGAGGAATGAAAGGAGCCTTCGCGGGAGGTGCATTGCATTCTTTGCATACGATCCTATCACCAAAATACTTCGACCTTGTGGTCGCGGTTTCCTCCGGAGCGTGTTCGGCGGCATACTATGTTACAATGCCAAAACCGGAACCCGAAAAAAGTTTAAAAACTCTTGCAATCTGGTATTTTGAATTGGCAGGAAGAAAACTGATCTCTCCCTTTCATCCGTTTCAGGGAAAGACATTTTTAGATCAAGAATATCTTGTGGACGATCTTTTTGGACAAAAGTATCCTTTGCCTGCGGAGAATTTTGAAAAAGGAGGACTTCCCGAATTCAGAGTCGCGGTCAGTAATCTTCAAACCAGAACCATTGAATACGTTCGAGCCACTTCCTCGAATATTTTTGATCTTCTCAAAGCTGCAACTTCTCTTCCGATCGCAACCAGAGGAAAACACAAGGTAAACGGAACCCTCTATGCGGACGCCGCCGTACTCAATCCCCTTCCATTGGAGGACCTGATCAAAGCGGGATATACGGATATTACTGTTGTCTTAAATTCTCCAGTAAAAAGGGTTTCTCCTCCGTTTGGGTTTCTTACAAGTTTTCTTTCGTTTCCAAAAGATTGGAAAATGGCGAGACTGATGAATCGTTGGCATCATCATCATTTCAATTTGGCAAGAGAGGTCGCCCAAAAACCTCCCAAGGGAATAAAGATCCATACGATTTCTCCGGACGATTCACTCCCCGTCACTCTTGTCACCACCAACGGCTCGAAACTCAAGAAAACTGTAGATCTCGGGATGAAAAAAGGAGAAGAGATCGGAAAAATTCTTTTGAAAGCATTTTCGAAAAAACAAAATGAAAAAAAAGAATTTTCGGTTGGTTCTAAAATTTCTAAAAAAAAGGTCCGTTTGTTTTCTCCTAAAAAAAGAACAAACACAACCAAAAAGAAATCCAAGTGATCACGTCCTCCGAGCGATTCCAAAAGGAATCGCACGATCCTCTCCTATCAAAATAATCTTCTTTTATAGAACAACTTGAGTATAGCAGTAAAAATCCTATGTGCCCCTTTGAGGAATTAGTATGAAAATAAATTCGTCGATCCATTACATTTCCATCCTGATATTGATTTTCTCATTTGTCTGGATCGTTCAGACCTGTTAGGATTGAATGCGTCTAATGCGAGAGAAAAAGAATCAAATCATCCAAAAATTGGAAAGAAGGTTCGTTTATCAATCCACAACCTCTAATTAATAACGTATGGGGATCTTCCTAAGATAGACGCTCGTCATCTCGCACAATCATTACGATCATCTGGATTACAAAACAGGATGATATTTCCTTAACCGGAATCGCTTGGAAACCAAAGAATTTCTAAGTTCAATCCTGTGTTTTGATTAAAACTTAATACCGAAAATTCTGTTAAAGGTCACGCCCTTGATAGTGGTTTTGCTGTAAATAAACTTGAACACGGAGGTTTTTTCAAATCCTGTTTCCTCTTCGTATTCATATTGCCAGATCAATCCCCCGATCACCGGAAAACCGAAAACTCCCATGGTTTGATATCCTCGTTCCGCCTTTTTATGCGAAAAGTATGCGATTCCACCCAAAACCTTTGTAGATTCTTCCTTTTCCCTTTCCGAACGATTTTTATAATAAAACAAGCCCAAACCGCCTAACGTGAGAGATCCTTCCTTATCGACGGAGTGATAAGTAAGAATCGGGGGCGCCAAAAAAGAGTAACCATCCGATGTCTCGCTATATCGATAAACCGGTAAAAAGTTTTGAACTCTTTCCTGAGGAGAATTGAGATATCGGATCCACAAAAAATTCCAATCCGTGATCTGCGGAGTCGATTCATAACCTGCGAGAAGTCCGCCTAAAATCGCCCAGCGAGTTCGATCCTTTTCAAACTCGGAATGAAAAACGCCCAGAAACAACGAAAGTTCCCGTTTCTGTTTTTTAATAGAATCTTGCAGATCTACGAGATAGAGAAAATTATATCGATCCACTTGCGAATTTCTTCCCTGATAATATCCCATTATAAAAAATGAATATTCTGGGCTATTGCTTCTCGAATAATGATAGATAGGAAGAAAAGATACTGTTTTTTCTCCGTTTTTTTCTGTCGAAAAATAGATGTTAGGAAACAAATAAAAACTTCTACTTCCAACCTCGTCGTCTCGCTTGTAGTTCAACAAGAATCCAAAAAAATTGGTGCGTGATTTAATTTGTCCCTGATTTTCGCTAAAACTTCTGTAAGCCACGATCGGCACGATCAGTCTATAAGAATCGAATTCCTTATGATCGGCGCTCTTATAAAAAAATAAAGGAAAAAGATAGGAACTGGTTTCATGTTCTAAGTCCGTTCCATTTTTTTCATATCCGATAAAAGCCAAAAGAGCTTTGAAAGAGGTCGATTCGGATCCGTTGTGTAGATACTTCGTGTTTTTAAAGTTTGCAAAAAATAACCAATCAAAACCCCAGACGTCTTTTTTCACCTTTTCTTCCCTATATTTTTCAGAGAATGTATAAAGCAAAGGCACCGGGAAAAACTGATTCGTGATAATGTTTCCATCCGTTCCTTCTTGAACGGATTTAGTCTGAAAGAAAATCGGGATAAAAGTTATAGAGTCTACAAATCCCTTTCGAGTCACCACTTCCTTGTGATACCAAATCGGAAGAAACATACTTCGTTTTAGTCCCGACTTTTTATTCGATTTGGTTCCGGCTAAAAGCAAAATCGAAGTCTCCGAAGAATCGGGAGTTTCCTCGCTGGAATAAAAAATAGGAATGGTCCTCGATTTATATTTCCAATTTCCGTTTTCAGTCGTTGTCTTTCCAAAATAAAATGGAAAAACATAAAAGGAAGAAATTTCTTCCGTCAAACTCGGTTTATAAGTTTCCGCTCCGGTCAAAAGTAAAAAATTCCATGAACTTCGATCGGGAGAATCGGATTTATAATGACCTAAGAAAAATCTTGACTTCGTATCACCTTCCTGTCCGCCAAATACAAATGGAATCGGAAGAAGCATATAAAACGAGGAAACATACTGTTTTTCTAATACTGTTTTTTCCTCTTTGGAAACGTAAAAAATAGGGCTGATAAAAAAGAAATCCTTGGACTTCAAGGCCGAATCTTCCCGAGAGGAGGTCAAGAACAGCGGTGTATAAAGATTTCTTTCCTTTAGGATCGGGAATCCACCCGAAGTTCGATCCTCGTAATTTCTAAAGTAAAATGGAAAGAACATCGAATATCCGGATCGATCCTCTTTTGTTGTATTGGTGTAAATTTCCTCGGATGCCTGATAGAATGGAAATAAGATTCCGTGAAAGGAAGTGTGTTCGACATTGGCGTTTTTCTCCTTGGATCGATAATAAAGGATACTTTTTGTTTCCGATTTTTCCGCTGATTCTTTATGAGCAAAAAATGGAAAAAAACGAAATGCGATTTCTTCTTTTGATTTGGAGATTCGTGTCAAAGGCCAAAAAAGAGAATATTCCCTTCGATCTTTTTCCTGTTCCATCACGAATAAAAAGATACCGATCGATCGGACAAAGTCGGAGCCTTTTTTTTGTTCCGCATAAAGAGGAAATACGACTCGATACGATTCGTCGCCAATCGTTCCCCAAAAAGTCGGAAGCGGTAAAGGAGACGCCCATACGTTATCTGCGTTCTTGCTATTCCAGCTAAACCATGCGAGAGGTAGAACTCGAAAATGTCTTTTATCGTCTCCCGATTGATAACTCGCGATTCCAAACAAGGCTTCCCATCCGAAATAGTTTCTCGAATTCTCACGAGCCAATTTTTTATACGAACCGAAACCGGATTGATCCGAATCGGAAAGTTTTTCTTCTCCTGCGACCGACGTACGAATTTCCTTTTTCGCTTTTGTATTGATTGCATTTTTGTCAGTGGGAAGAACCGAAGTCTCCTCCGATTTGTCATCGCCAAAAAATGAAAGTGGATTTGGGACTTCCTTTCTCAAAGAAACACTAAAGATATTGTAAATAAACGAATAATCCGCATCCACATAAAATTCTTTTCCGGATTCGCCGGACTTGAAAGACGCGTCGAATCTACCTCCTGTTTGAGAAATCGAAAGTCCGCCCAAATAAAGTTCTAGATTTTTATTCTTCTCATAGTATTTGAGATAAAATGGAAGAAGGATATCCCCTCTCGAATCCAGACTCTTCCAGTTAAAATAAAGCGGCGCTACAAACGTAGAATTGGATTTTTCATCTCGATTTTCGGAAGAATAATAGAACAAAATCCAATCGCGATCCGTATTTTGGGATCGCAATCGATAGTGAATCGGACTAAAGGAAAGATAATTTTTATCGTCTCCTCCAAATCGAAAATAAAACGGAAACCAAAGATGAGTTTCATTTTTTCGATAGTAGTGAAACGGAAAAATCGTTCGCGTTGTTGTTTCGCCGCTGGAATCCTTCCATCGATAAAAAAGCCCCGCCAAACCTAAAAACGAAGATCCGTCCTTTTGCCGGGAAGAATAATAGAATGGATATAAACGGTTAAAGAAAGAATCTTTCGAGCTGTAACCGTGATAACCCAAAAGAAAAAGTTCGTTCTCTTCCGGCGAATTGTATTTATAAAAGAAAGGAGCGAATGTCTCACTGGAATCGGCGTCTTTAAAATGAAAAAAGGAAAGAAAAGGAACGTGAAAATACGAACCCTTCTTATGAAAGTATAAAGGAAAGAAAAAAGAAGATAGATAGTCTCCCTTTGCATCCCTACTCAAATACGCGTTAAGCACCAAAGTTTCGGATTCCAATTTTCTAATATGCCGGTAAATAGGAATCGGAAGCAAGGTAAACTGGGTAAAATCATCCCCATCGTAATTATGATGATAAACCGGAAGAAACGTAAACGCGGCATCCTGTTTTTTTTCTGCCCCGGACCAATAGATCAAGGGTAGAAATCGAAAAAATCGATACTCTTTTTCCTTCCCCCATTGAAACAAAAGAAAATTTCTAAACTGAGAATTCTCCCCCGTATTTCTCGAATAAAGCGCAAGAGGAAGAAAAATTTGTTTTGAAGATTCTTCGTTTAAGGAAATCGATTTGGATTGATAATAAAGTAAAAACGGTATCATCGAAACATTGGAGTAAACACCGGAACCCGTTCCCTCAACTTCGAACCAAAACGGAGAATAATGAGTAAATGACTTTGCAGATTCCACATTCGATCTCGATTGATGAAACAAAGGAAAAAGAGTAAACGAATAATCCTCTCTGCTTTTATGACTGGAATAATAAATCAGAGGAAAAAAATGAAAAAATTTTCGTTCTTGATCCTTTCCCCAATAAAACAAAGCAAGGTTCGTTTTAGATTCGTTTGCGCTCTCTCGATTAAAAAACAAAAGAGGGGGAATCATCGTAGAACTGGAGAAATTCCCCTCGATGACTTCGGTCTCTCTCATAAAAATCGGGAAAAAACCGGGAAACATAAAAAAATTCTTCTCGAAGCGTAGACCGGAAGAATCGGCTTGATAAGCCAACCAATAAAATTTCGAAGATGCCCTATAACCGGTTCCACCTCCCGAAGGCTGTATCGTATGTTTGTAATATAACGGAGAAAGAAAACGTTCATCTTCGACTCCTTCGTTATCCACGAATCGATAACTGTAAAACGGAAAAAGATAATGCATCGAAGCCTTTCCGGACTTTGCGGAAATAGAATTATAAAAAGGGAATATTCTAAATTGATTGAATTTTGGATAATCCGTCTTTCGAATCAACCAGAGCGCGTGCCACGAAGTATGACCTTCCCATTTTTCCAAATCGTAGACAAGAGCACGAACGGGGTATTTTTCCTCCCTTTCACTTCCAAAGATCTCCTTTTTCTCGCGAACGAGTTCGTCAAAGGGATCAGACGTCTGGGCCGCCAGAATTCCGGGAAGAAGTAAAATGATTAAAAAAAGGAATCGATGGGACATTTTTTTTACAGGATTGATCAATTCAAAAATCAACTTCGACGATTTTCTTTTTTCCTTTTTCGCCGGACACGATCAAGATCCGAGATTTGGGAAAATTCAACTCTTCCGAAAGAGCGGCGATCACCGCTTGATTCGCCCTTCCTTCCAAAGCCGGTTCCCGAACCGCGATCGTAAACGAACCGTCTTCTTCTTTTCTGAGATAGACCTTTTTAGAATTCGGTTTGACGTAGATAGTGAGTTTCATCCCTTTTTTATCAAGCGATTCTGTGTTTTTTTCGAAACTTACCTACGATAAGATAGATTCCTTCCACTTTGAATAAAAGACTCGTAGAGAAGAATAGAACCACCGCGGGAAGGATTGCAACGCCCAAATCGATCCGCGAAGACTGGGCATAACTGAGTCCCAGCGATTCTAACCAATTGAGGATGGGGGAATATAAAAATAATTTATAAAAAAGCAAATAGCTGCTCAAAAGCAAAAAGGGCACGAACATTCTCGAAATTTTTTTCATAAGAACAACCCAGGGAATTTCGATGTTATGTTTTTTTAAAAGAAATCCCAAAAGCAAAAACGTGATCAAAGCCGAAATCGCGGAAGCGAGCGCAATCGCGGAATGTTTTAAAAACCAGACAAGAGATACGTTGAGTATGATATTGATCGTAAACGAAGCGGATTGAATTTTAAGAGGTGTTTTGGTATCCTGAAACGCATAATAAGAGGAGATTAGAATTTTATTGATGCTAAAAAATGGAATCGCGATCGAATAAAAGATCAAAGGCAAAGTTGCGGTATGAGTCGCGATATGATCCCATTTTCCGCCGTAGTAGATCGAATCTAAAATAGGTCCCGCAAGAAAAATCATCCCCAGCGCTGCCGGCATCGTAAGAAATATCGCAAACTCGAGCACCCCCGATAATTCTCTCCCTGCCTCGCCCCATTCTTCTTTTTTTAAGGTTTGTAAAAGCGCGGGAAGAATGGTAGTCGCCAACGCAACTCCGATGATCCCCGTTGGGAGCTGGACCAATCTTTGCGCATAATCCAAACTCACGACGGCTCCCAAACCGGGATTTTGATTTTGGACCCAGTTCGCCAAAAAGATATCCACGAGAAGACTGAGTTGATAAAATCCGCCTCCCAAAGCGGCCGGGAGCATGAGCTTAAATATCTTTCGGATCGCAGGGTGTTTCCAATTCCAGTTGATCCTTGGGAGGTCCCCTTTTTTCCAGACATACCAAGCCTGCACAATCAATTGTAAAAAACCGCCGGTAATGATCGCGGAACAAAGAAGAATCACTCGATCGTGAAGATCTTCGATAAACGGAAAAAAACAGATAAATACGAAAAGATAACTCAGATTTAAAATGATCGGAGAAAGTGAAGGTACAAAAAACCGATTTTTAGAATTGGAAATCGCCATAAAGATAGCGGAAAGACTTGCGGTAACGATTAAGAAAAATAGAATATATGTAAGCTCTATCACTAAATTTGAATATTCTTGAGTGCCGCCTACGAGAAACGGAAGAAAATACGGTGAAAAAAGAAATACAACTCCCACCAAAACGGAAAGGACAAAAAACAAAAAGGAAAGGACCGCACCGCTCATCACCCTCGCTTCCTCTTCGCTGACCTTGCCGGACTCCGCGTAAAGAGGCATAAAGGATTGAGAAAGCGTTCCTTCGGCGAGAAGGTTCCGAAACATATTCGGAAGACGATAGGCCACGGAAAAAGCGGATGCCACCATTCCGGTTCCGAAGGAGACCGCCATAAAATGGTCTCTGACAAGACCTAAAATTCTGGATAAAAAGGTATAAAAGGAAAGTGCGATACTTCGCGATGCGGCGTTGGACAACTAAAGGCTTCCTAGAAGTTTTTCTAGGTATCGAACTCCACCCATGGTATTCAGGTCAAACTGAATCTGACACGCCGGACACTGATATCTTCCCGGTTTGGACACACGAACTCTCGTATTGCAAGAACCGCAATAAATGATCCGTTTGGGGTAAATCTTTTCGGCCTGAATCGCCGTTTCCAAAACATCCTTTGCGGAATAATCCGAATCGGATTTTGCAGGGCCGATCTTTTCCGATATCGACACATCGGAAAGAGATCTCTCCTCTTGTAACAATACCTCACCTTCGCTTTGATTCAAAAGATCCGGTTGCTCTCCGCTTGAAGAATTCGGGGACTCGTTTTCAGGAACCGTTTGAATCTCAGGGATATACACTCCGTGAGAGCCGCCGGATCCGACATGCTTTTGAGATCTGGAAGAATAAAACTGGACCGGTTCGTTTCTTTTGATTTTTAACACGGAAGAAGAACGATGAACTTCCCCACTTCTTCGATCTTGAATCTGAATCAGGGAAAGATATTCTTCCGCTCTGGTTGTATCCTCAAAAAAGGAAATTGTCTTTCCAAATCCGAGAAAACTCAAAAGAGTTTTGCATTCTTCGTTAAAGGCGCAATAAGCGGACGAAGCCCCCCTGTTTTTTAAAAAATTCTCGAACCGCGCAAGAACGCTGATTCCTTCCGCTTCGAGATATTCAAGTTCCTCGCAGGAAAATAAAAATTTTCGAATCCCTTCTTCCCATTTCAATTTGAGAAAAGAATAAAAATCCTCCGCGCTTGAAGCGTCGAGTCTGCCCTTAAGCTTGAGTTTGAGAATATTCCCGGAAAGTCTGGATCGGATTTCCACGTTCTTATTTTTATCCTAAGTAGATTGCGTCCAAAACTTCCTCTTTGGAAGCGACGATCGTTGGGTTTACGCGGGTAACATGATGTTCGGGATGAGAAACGGGGGTGACAATGGTTTGCGATACGATCGGAGTCGGCTGAGTCATCGTTTGAGATTCCGTATTCGCCGGTTCCGAACTCGGAATCGCGGAGAGAGCCGAAGCCGCAATTGCAGTCGATGTGGAAACGGATTCTTCCGTTTTTGGAACATTCCCCAAACTTCCCGGAACAGGAATGGAATCCAAAGGACTAGATTGTCTTGCAAGAACAGGCACGTTAGTCGCCGTTGTATGAGAGATTTTTTCCACAAGAGGTCTGGAGCTCGGATCGGGAAACGATTGTCTTGTGGAATTTCCAAGAGTCAGAAGCAAATATACAAATTCCAAAAACAAAGCCGCACCCAATGCGATCAGAGAATAATTACGGGCCAGCCATTCCAAAAGTTCCGCTTGTTTACGAACAAAGATCCTAAAATTTCCTCTGTCATAAATCATATGAATTCCCGCGATCCGATCGAGTTTGACCGGATGATAAACGGCTGCGGAAAGAAGAATCTCCGGCTCGTTGATCTCCGGAAAATACGCTTCCAACTTGGAAAAAAATCCGTTCTTGGAAACAACTTCTTTCTTTTGTCCTAAAAGAACGGGAATTCCGATCTGCCATTTGCGAAGACGGAAAGCGCGAGTATATAAAGCGTCCTGATACAGGGTGACCGGCTTTCTTTTTTTCAGGTCCTCTTGTAAATATTCAGGATTGGAATGAGCGAGTACGATTCCCGCCTCGTTCGTTAAAAAAATTTCTTTGATTTCGTATCCGTCCGTGTCTTTCTGGGAGACCTTGGTCATCCTGCTAAACACGAAGTTCAGATCGTCAAAAGAATGATCGACCCCCGAATTTTCGGCGGCCTTGGCAAGAGTGCCCAACGTGTCTCTGGCGCGGTTGTCCGAGCTAATCTTTAAGAGGTCAAAGGATGCCAAAGAGGATTCTAAAAAGGACCAAGCCACCGCTCCAAGAGCGACCGCTTCGCAAACGATCCATAATAAAAGAAAATAGACGATGCTTTTAAAAATCTTCACTCTGCGACCTCTATCTTTCAATCGGTAGAAGAGAGGCATTCTCTTGAGGATAAAATCGGAGAAAGCGGTTCTTTTCAGGGAGAAAGGACGTTTTGCGGAGTTTTTAGAAAAAAATTCAGACCTTCCCGAATGGAGAGTACAAATTCGTTTTTCTTGCCGACGCTTCCGTCCAACCCGAGTGCGACGATGTTTGTCATATCCATCCAATTTCTTCCACAGGGATGAATACACCGAAACGCCTTAAAGTCGTTGTCGATATTGAAAGCGATTCCGTAACTCGTAAAAAAAGATTTAAAGTTCACACCGATCGAACAGATTTTTTTGGAAGGATCGGACCTCAGATACAAACCCGGAGCGTCCGAATTTGAAACCAGATCCAAGCCCCAGGTCTTACGAGCTGAATCTGCAAGGATTTGTAAAAAATTTTCCAAATAAGAACGAATCGAAAGATTTCTCTTTTTCAGATCGATGTGAGGATAAATGACAAGCTGACCGGGTTCATGAGCGGTAAAATCCCCTCCTCTCTGGATCCAGTGAAGAGAAATCCCCTGATTGTCTAGAAATTCTTCCCCGAAAAGAAGATTCTCTAGATTATAATTGATTCCGCCGGTGATCGTGGGACCGTGTTCCAAAAACAGAACACATTCTTTTCGGAATCGGCGAAATTTTTCCTGCATTTTCACATAACGAAGGTATGGAAATTCTCCTTTCAGTTCGATCATTCTCACAAGATTCTTTATATGGAAAAACTCTTAGAAGTCATCTCTTTTATCCTCCAGAAATCCCTGAACGGGAGAGACAGACTGTCTCTTTCCAAACTCATCTATTATTCGGACGGACTTTTCTTTCAGAAAAACGCAAAACTCATCACCAACCAGACTTACATTCATTTGGAAGATTCCCCTTGCCCTCTGGATTTTCAGGCGGCGTTGCTTCATTTGAGAAAAAGCGGTCTAATAGATATCCAACCCAGACTGACTGAAAAAGGAATCTCCGGATTCCAAATCGTTTGGACGGGCGAGCCGGGGGAAGAAGCGGTGGATTTAAATCGTCAGGAGAAACGGATCATTCGTAAAATTTTGGAAAATTTTAAGAATGCGGTTTATGATGAGAATCGAGTTTATCCCAATCTTTATGAAAACTATATCATTTCTCCGCTTTTTGCGGAAATTCCGTTTAGCATGGATACGCTCAATACCAAAATTCACTTTTTTAAGCGGAAAACGCTTTTAAATATCTCGGGTAAAATTTTTAAGGTACTATTTAGTGAATAACGGGACCCGAAGATGCAAATAACCGTAATGAAAAGTAAAATCCACCGAGCGACGGTAACGGACGCAGACCTCAACTACGAGGGAAGCCTGACTGTGGATATGGATCTCGTGGACGCGGCAGGAATGCGTGTCTATGAGAAGGTTTCCGTGGTCAATGTAAACAACGGAGCCCGCTTTGAAACCTATATCATTGAAGGAAAACGGGGATCCGGAGATATTTGCCTAAACGGAGCGGCTGCTAGGCTCGGAATGAAGGGCGATAAAATCATCATCCTCACTTACGCCCAAGTGGAAGAGAAAGAACTTCCCGCAAATTACAGCCCCAAAATAGTTCACGTTGACGAAAATAACCGAAAACGGTAATTTTTACAAAAAACGACTTTCTCCACCTAATTTCCGGCTCGCAGAGACCGATATAAATTAGTAAGAATTCCATCGGACCAGAATAACTATGAAATCTTTTTTGAGAATCTCTGTTTGCCTGCTACTTCTTTTCATTGGCCAGTCTTCCTATAGCCAGAACGCAGAAAAACCCGATCCGAGCAAAAAGGACGGAGGAACGGACCACTATCCCCTATCCTACTACGACGAGCGTTTGGCGGTTAAGAATATTTCCTTCTTCCGTAGACACTCAGACAACGGTAAGGGAGAATTTCTGGATGTGATGGTGGAACTGGAAAACCGCGACTTTGAAGCCGCAAAATTTTCAGTCTACGTCCTCGCCATCAATGAAACCACTTCCGCGAACCAGGAAAAAAGAGAACTCGTGCCTTTTCCCAAATGGAGGAGTTACGATAACGAAAACAATACATTCATAATCAATTTTCAAAACCTGATGCCTCAGAAGCTGGATTCAAAAGTGGTTTGGGGTGAAGAAAAATACAATAAGGTCAAGAAAGAATACGACGACAAGATCGCTCGCGGAGAATCCGTTAAGATGGGTTTCCCGGCTTTGACCGAAACGGTAACCTATCTCATCAATCATCCGGAAAATGCTTTGGAATTTACGATCTTCGGAGAACAAGGTCCTAAAAAAGATCAGGTTCTGTTGAGCAATTTCGTAGAACAAACCGAAGACGAGAAAAAGAAACAATCTCACGAAACTCTCAACAAACATACCTATACGATTTACAACGCGAAATACAAAACAACCCTGATGTCACACCACTACACTGAATACAGACCGGGGTATCTGGCGTATAACAAGATTGTGATCCTGATTTTCAATCCTCTCAAAGACAAAAACAAGCTGGTTTACAGAAAATTCATCGATGTAAACGGTCTCAAACTTTTGAACTAGGAAATTCCTCTTCAGGCGGTATTCTCCGCCTGAACTCGTGTTCCGACGAACAAATCCACTCTGAAATTCTCTTGCTTGCGGACTTGAAGTCCCGTCTTTAGTAAAATCTGGCAAGAACTGTATTCTATTTTTCCAAACGATTGAACGATCCATTTTCCGAAATTGTGGAAACTCCTAGGCAATGGCTCGGTAATTTACAATCGGTCCACCGTTCCACAAACTTATGATTTCAGTGATTTAGAAATCGATTCGCAAAAATCGGAATCCCGGCCGTGTGTTTTGAAATCATTCACACAGGAAATCTCATAACCCGGTCAGTCATTTCGTCTTTCGTTCGCCTGAACTTGGATTGCGTAATGAGTCCCGAGTAGGACGCGAAGTCCGTATCGAAATCAGGAGAGGATCTATCATCGATAGGCGAGGTCCGTCAGAGGAGATCCATCGAAACGTTGATTTAAAGGGATTTTCTGGATCGAGGTTGTTTTTTATAACGTTCGATGCTTTCAGGAACATACCGGGTGGACCAGTCTGCACCACTCATATTCTTTTCAATCCAACCGGTACCGTGATCCCAGCGACCGTCCGAGAGAAAATCAAAGAAATAGGAGGAGTTCATGTACCGATAGGAATCCATGATGTCGAGAATGTCCCGTTTTACTGGGAATTCCTGGCCGTTTTCGCTTTCTGAAAAGAAGCTATTGTCCATTGGTTCAATTCTAAGAACCGGTTCAAAGTCTGTCTATTCTTTTATTATGTTCGCATTGATTGAATCGATTTCTGATCCCAAAGAGTGGGCTGATTCTCCTCCGCTGATTCCTTTGCAGCAGGAAAATTTTCGAAATCTACCTTGGATTCTTTGCCGTGCAGGACTTCCTGACGCCGTTTTTTCACCCTCCGGGCCTCATCCAAGATTCCTTCCAGCTTCTCTTCCAAAAAAAAACGAATTTGCTGTTCGATTTCTAATTCTGTTTCGCGGATCAAGACCATTTTTTTCTCCAACACTTGTTCGATGATTCGAAAAGAATACCGGCTCCCCCGGACAAAGATTTTCGTAAAGACTGGATTTATTTGGGAAACTCGGAAAAATTTGCACGAGAAAGGCGAATCACAATGCTAAACATTCCAGAACTCACAGAGAATCTACTCGACGGAAAGGACATCGATATCGAATATAAGTTCGTTACCGAAGAGGACCATCAACAACTCTATAATTTATTGCTTAATATCCTCGGAAAGATAGATAGGCTTTTTTTGACGGAAGTCATATCCACAATTCTCAAAGAAATTCTTATGAACGCGAACAAAGCGAACGCAAAAAGAATTTTCTTTCTTAAAAAAAGTTTGGATATAAACAACGCGGATCATTACGCAAAGGGGATGAGAACCTTTCAGCAGGAAATCACGCATCACTGGGATGATCAAAGGGAAATCCTGATCAATAGCAGTTTTCAAATTCATTTAAGAGCAAAGATCATCAATAACAGTCTTGCAATTCTTGTGGAAAACGACGCTCCTTTGATTCCCCAAGAATTGGAACGTATCAAAAAAAGAATCGAGTCCGCAAAAAAATACAACGATCTCTCCGACGCGTTTATGGATATATCGGATTCCCAGGAAAGTGCGGGACTTGGTTTGGTACTCATTCAACTGCTCTTGAAAAACTCTGGGATCGGTTCCGATAAATTCAAAGTGGATTCGGACGGTAAACTCACACGCGCAACTCTCGTCGTTCCGCAGCAGATCGTACCGATCGATATCACAACCAAACTCAAAGAAAGAATTTTAGCCGAGATCGAAGGACTCCCTCCACTGCCGAATACTCTCACAAGAATCATCTCTCTTTGTAACAATCCTGATTCCGATTTGGGAATCATCGCACAAGAAATCGAAAAAAATCCGGCGCTCAGCGTCGATCTTCTCAAACTTTCCAATTCTGCGGGGTTTGCGAGTAGAAACAAAGTGAATACAATCGTCCAGGCCGTAAAAGTAGTGGGATTAAAAAACGTTCGAAATCTACTCTACGTTTCCGGAGTCAGAAAAATCATGGATGGACGTTATGCGAAACTGCAAGAGGTATGGAACCATTCCAATATGTGCAGTTTTTTTATTCGTCATATCGCGGGCAGAGGAGGAATGACAAGGGTCGCGGATATCGCTGCCGCGGGAGCTCTATTGCACGACCTCGGAAAATTCATTCTTCTTTCTCTGGATCAAAAACTTTTTATCAAACTGTCCAACTATCAAAAAGACAGAGACTTCGGAAGCTCAACAATTTTAGAAGAAATTTCGATCGGAATTTCGCATCCTACCCTAGGGGGATTGCTCGCAAAAAAATGGGACTTTCCACCCGATCTCGTCCAGATGATAGAATTTCATCACAGACCGTTTATGAGTATCGGAAGCGTTTATCACGATCTCGTCGAACTAGTTTATATCGCTAACATGATGGTCGATTGTATAGACAAGAAGGCTTCCTTTTTCACGATAGACGAAACTATACTTCATAAATACGATCTTACGGATAAAAAGACGTTTGAAGAAACTTGTGAAAAACTCAGAAAGTTATATGACATCGCAAGAATGGAGAATTAAAATCGTTTGAATCCGGATCCTTTGTTGTCCGTCGAGAAGATAAGTTATCGTCCCACGGGAAAAACCATCTTAGATTCCATCAGTTTTAAAATCTTAGAAAACGAACACTGCGTCCTGCTCGGAAGAAACGGAGCCGGAAAAAGCACGCTTGTAAATTTGATTTATGGAATGATTTGGGCGACTTCGGGAACAATCCGACTTTTCCAAGAAACCTATGGAGAAACCGCGATCCAAGAACTCCGCAAACGAATCGGAATCGTCGACTCCTCCCAACAGGATCAATCCCTGCAAAAAAAACTGACAGTATGGGACGTAATCTTGACCGGTCTTTTTCACACGATCGGATACTACCGAGACCCGAACCCGGAAGAAGAATCCAAAGCCGAGCGGATTTTAACCGATGCCAATCTGTTATCCAAAAAAGATCAATTTTATACGACACTTTCCTCCGGAGAAAAAAAGAAGATTCTATTTTTGCGAAGTCTTGTGAGCGAACCCGATCTTCTCATCCTCGATGAGCCCTGCTCTTCCTTCGATTTTTCCGCAAGAGAGGATTTTTTGGAATTTTTAAAAGCATATCATTCCAAACGAAATTTTACTTCCCTATACATCACGCATCGACTCGAAGAAATCCCAGAGTTTTACACGAGCGCGGTTTTACTCAAGGAAGGAAAAGTTTTAACCGCAGGTCCGATCGAAGAATCGTTTACACAAATTCATTTGGAAAATCTATACGATCTAAAACTGCAAGTCCAAAAAATCAACGGAACCTGGTCCGTGATTCCAATCCGTAAATAATCAAACCAAAAAGGAGATCCATATCATGCAAAAACCTTTCAAAGTCAAAAATATCAGCGTTTCGATTTTCATCCCGTATCCAATCGTTTACGAATATATCTCCGAGCCAAAAAACTTTCCCGAATGGGCATCGGGTCTTTGTAAGTCCATTGAACAGGGAACCGGTCAAGAATGGGTTTTGGAAACTCCCCAAGGAAAACTCAAAGCCGTCTTTACGCCCAAAAATGAATATGGAATTTTAGATCATACGGTTCTATTCGATAATGGACAAAAGGTGGAGAATCCCATGCGGGTGATTCGTAACGGCGAGGGGTGCGAGATTTTGTTCACATTGTTTCAAACCCCGGATATGTCCCTGGAAAAATTTGAAGAGGATGCAAATTGGGTTCAAAAAGATCTGAACGAATTAAAAACACTGGTGGAAAAAAAATTTGGCTAAAACCAAAATGAATGAATCACTAAAAACGGACTCGAAATAATCTAGCTTAGCACTACAAATTCGAAACTCCTTCAAACAAAAAAGACGCCCGAAAGCGTCTTTCCTACAAATCATCCCAAATCTAATTTTGCGAAATTAGAAATTACCAAGAATTGTTTGGTATCTCGCATTCTCTCTTTCTAAACTCTGAGCTTGTTTGCTATATTTTTGTGATTGAGCGTTGCTCGCCAGAAATTTACCTCCGGTAGATCTTTTCGCAAGCTCCCTCAACTCTTCCGCTCGTTGCACTTTTTGGTGAGCTACTGCTCTCAAATAATTGCCCACTGCGGTCTTTTGTTCCTTAGTGATTGCGCTTTCTACGATCGCTTTTTCCAGAAGTTGGTCTTCGACGTCTTCCGATACGGCAAAAACGGAACTTGCAGCCAGAAAGCCCAAAAACAATACTACAGAAATCATTTGATTTATGTTCATATTAAAACCTCAAGATTTGTATCTGCTTGAGAAACGTTGCATTCGTTTCTCCCTAACCATACGACACTTTTCAAATAAAAAAATAAATAAATTTTTATGAAAAAGTAAATTTTAATAAAAGTAAAACTTGTTTATTTTAGAATATTCAAATCCTTGCATTCATAAAAATAATTACATCTCATTCGAGCTCTAACTTCGTTTTAAAATTTGAGCAAAATGAGAAGCTTTTAAAAAAATAGAAAAACGGAGACTTTGTTTCGATCTGATATTGAGCTCTTTGTCGAAAAAAATAACCCATTCCTTCTAAAAATCATACAACCCTTACATCTGATTTCAAATTTAAATTCCGTTAGGTGGAAAAAACATCGATTGAACCAAAGAGAATGCAGTTTTATAAAACGTATAAAGGCATAGACACACTTGCCGAATTATCCGACAGCTTATAGATTTCAAATTCGCCTAAGAATTGAACAAATCGCCAAAAGAAGCTTTTGAAATCGAAAATATGCTTTTATCGATTTCGTTGCATTTCGTAGCAGAGCATCGTTTTTCAGTACCCAATCTAAAATTCGCTCCTGTTTGATCTGAGAATCAAAACAAACACGGTCGCACGGAATTGGATTTGGGTTTAGGAATGTGGAACTAACTCGTAACTGACATATTCGCAGTCCGGAAATCGATTGCATTGATAGAATTCTTTCTTTTTGAAGGTTTGCTTTTTCTGCAAAACACCTTCTTTACAAAGAGGACAAATTCCCCAGCCGGTTTCTTTTTTTCTTTCTCGAACGTCGATCCAATCCTTACGCACGGAAAAAGCGGAAGACTTGCTTTTTGCGATCTGCGCTTGAAGCGTTCTCCAGAGCTCATTTAAAACGCTCAGAAAATTCGTTTCCTTCTTTTCGATTCCATCCAAATTCGATTCCAGATCTGCCGTAAATTTTTCACGGAACAATTCTCCAAAACCGGATTGCAGAAAAAAATTGACTTTCTCTCCCAGCGGAAGCGGGGAAAAGAATTTCTTGTCCTGCACAATATACTTTCGTTTGATTAGAGTATCCGAAACCGTTGCATATGTGGAAGGTCTTCCGATTCCCTCCTTTTCCAATTTTGCGACCAGAGAACCATCCGCAAATCGGGGCGGAGGTTCTGTTTGTTTTGTAATAGATTCCGCATTTTGAAGAAGAACCGATTCCCCCTTTTCCCAAACCGGAATTAGCTTGGATTCGATTTCGTTTAATATTTTAAAACCGGAAAATAGAGTTTTTTTGGTTTCGAGTTGAAACGTTTCTCCAAAAGAAAAAATGGAATATTCGGTTTTGAGAAACTCCTCGGGAGGAAGAAGTGAAGCGATCGTACGTTTCCAAATCAACTCATAAAGCTGCCCCTCTTCTTTGTTTAAAATCTTTTTCACTTCCGTCGGTTCGAGAAAAACATTCGTGATTCGAATCGCCTCGTGTGCGTCCTGAATCTTTCGACTGGGTTTTTTTTGTTTTCCGGAAGATCCCGTGCGAAAGTTTTCTCCCAGATTGGTGGATATCCAAGAAAAAGCCTGAGATACGAAATCGGAATTCAGACGTGTGGAATCCGTTCTCATATACGTGATGAGCCCTTCTCGTTTTCCGTTTCCAAGATCCAATCCTTCGTAGAGTTTTTGAGCGATACTCATCGTTTTTTTAGACGAAAACTGAAATCGACGAAACGCTTCCTGTTGAAGACTCGCGGTTTGAAAGGGGGCCGGCGGAAAGTTTTTTCCGCTGGATTCTTTTTTATCAAAAATTTTCAGATTTTTCTCTTTTTGAATCTGAGCCAGAATCGTATCCGCCTTTTCTTTGGAGGGAATCCGATCCCCAGTTCTATGAAAAATTCCTTCCACACCCTCTCGATCTAAAATATAAATTATAATATCGTAATATATTTCGGAAACAAATTTCCGAATCTCCTCCTCCCGGTCACAGATCCATTTTAATGCGACGCTCTGTACCCTTCCCGCGGAAAGTCCGGGTCCGATCTCCTTCCAGAGAACGGGACTGATAAAGTAGCCGATCAGACGATCTCCGATCCTGCGCGCTTTTTGCGCTTGAACCAAAGATTCACGGATTTTTTCCGGATTTCCCAAAGCGTTTAAGATAGAATGTTGAGTGATCTCAGTGAATCGGATCCGGAAGACATTCGTTTTTTTTCGAAGCCGATCCCGGATATAGGCGCTGATAAATTCACCTTCTCGATCCGGATCCGTGGCGAGGAAAACCTTCTCGGATTCTTTTGCGGCTTTTATGATTTCGGAAAGAACCTTTTTTTTTCCCGGAAGAACGACATACTCCGGCTCAAATTGATTTTGCAGATCGACCCCGAGCGTCGATTTGGGAAGATCCGCGATATGTCCAAGAGTTGCGAGGATCTTATAATTCTTTCCCAAATAACCCGCTATGGTCTTTGCTTTGGACGGAGATTCTACGATGAGGAGAACGGACACGCATTCTTACGGTTGGATGTGGTCCGAGGTTTTCAATCAAATATCCGTTTTTGTAAGTAGAGTTTTTTCGTTTTGTGACCAGGAACGGTTTTTTACGACGAGGCGAAATCGTTCTTAGAACAATGACTCTGATTTTAAAAACGCAGATTGTCAGGATCTCGATCCAACAGATCGGTTTTGAAAGCCCCATCGCATCCCAATCCCTCAGCTGCGGTTCCATCAAACTGAAAAGTCCGTGAAAGATGAGTTTTTTAATTCCGGGCGATTTTGGAATTCTCGTCAAGAGAATCTGCAAGGTTGCCTTTCCAAGCCTTTCGCTTTCGGAAGTTCGTTTAAAATTTTTGCTTTCAAAATCACGATTCAAAATCTCAAAAAGAATCGTTAATCCTTTGGAAGATTTCGAATGTTCATTTCCTTTCCCACGGATTTCCATAGATGAAAATGAGTCAGTTTTTCGTTGAGGGCTCCTTCCTCCACCCGAATCTCACATTCCATCGAACCGGCTCGTAGATAAAGGTGCGCAAAGTATATAAAAAATCCTCATTACTGATTGTATATTCGTTGTGAATCGGATCGAGTTGTTTCATCGCGGCCTTCCGTTGAGAGAATCGACTCGGTTTTCCAAAAATTCCCCAAGAAGAAATGCTCATATCGATTTGTCCGAAATTTTCGAATTGTTTGGTCTTATCCAGAATTTCCGCGATCGAATGAATCGCAAACGTTTTAAAAAAAGCTAATACCACAGAAATTTCGATATCCCGCGGAAAGTCAGAAGTTCCGGAAAAAAGGAGATTTTATGACAGTCTTTTTCCGGATTCAAGTCTTCGATCAATTTTACGATAGTGGTTCGATTCCACATGGCTGCAATCTGTGAATTCAAAATTTGAAGGCAAGAATGATTCTTTTACTTTGTTTGTGATCAAACCTTCTATTGCCGTAATTCACTGATTCTTGAAAGTGCAGATTGATGAATCAGAGAAAAGGAGGTTTCGATTTTTTTGTTTTTTTCTTTAAAAAAACGAAACATCGGGTTCGCTTCGGGAACTGGTATCAGTATGGGAACAATGCTGCTCAATGTCGATGAAGAAATTTTCTCGCGTTTGCGGGTGGATCGGATGGATACGGTGACCTTATTGATTCCGGAGAAAACTTGGCTCCGTCTTGGAGAAAAGAATGTCCGCGCTCTTCCTAAAAAAATTCCCCAAATGTTGAGGACCTACGGAAAATATCTAACCGCCACAAAGCGTCTTGGAAAAAAAGCCGGCAAAACGTTGTATCAAACAAGCCAAGGAAAGTCCAAGATGAAGCGGATCAATGTTCGGCTGAGCACGGGAAGCTGGACTCTTTTGGGAACGTTTGCGCAGTCTCACGGCGTGTCTCGTTGTTTTCTTTTCAATTATCTTCTTTGGTTGGAAGAAATTGGGGTTGGAGAATCTATCTTTGAAACTATGAACGCGGGAGTTCCCGCATTTCACCAATGTTACAGTTATATTCTCCATCTAGACCTAATCAACAACCGTGTAACAAGGAAGCTTCATTGCGAACCAGACGGCCTATTCTATACATTAGATTATCGAGATTGGTTTCCTGACTAACAATATAGATCGATTTCACAAAGAAGGACTTTGATTCACAGACAACGATAGGACAATATGAGAATTTTATGATCAAAGCGATTGGAAAGAAAAAACCCCGAAAACCGGGGTTTAAAAGTAGAGAAAGTTTAGATCAAAAAAGACCCATTTTCTGAGATGTTTCCTCTTTTCGAGAAAAGAAATCATTTTAAGATCTCCGTTCTCAAATCAAAGAATTTTACGCGTTTGCAGGAGCTGGAAATAACCCTTCAATCGAAAGATACCTTTCACCGGTATCATACGAAAAGGTAAGTATTTTGGAACCTTCCGGAATTTCAGGAAGTTTTTTTGCCACAGCTGCAAGTGCCGCCCCCGAAGAAACCCCGATAAATAAACCTTCTTCTTTGGCCGCTCTTTGAGCGTATTGAAAAGCCTCATCCTTGGAGACTTGGATGACTCCGTCTAAAAGATCCATGTGAAGGTTTTTAGGAATAAAACCGGCACCGATTCCTTGAATTGGGTGTGGTCCAGGTTTTCCACCGGAGATTACCGGAGACGCTTCCGGTTCTACTGCGAATACTTTCAATTTCGGGAATTTTTTCTTCAGAACCTGCGCGACACCGGTGATATGTCCTCCGGTTCCAACTCCAGTAATGATAAAATCCAGACCGTCCGGAAAATCATTCACGATTTCTTGTGCTGTAGTTTCAACGTGAACCTTAATGTTTGCTTCGTTTTCAAACTGTTGAGGCATCCATGCTTTTGGATTCTCCGCAACGATCTGTTTTGCTTTTTCGATCGCGCCAGGCATTCCCTTTTCTCTCGGAGTGAGTTCGAATTCCGCTCCGTAAGCCGCCATGATTCTTCTTCTTTCAATACTCATAGATTCAGGCATTACCAAAAGCAGTTTGTATCCTTTTACAGCCGCAACCAGTGCTAAACCGATTCCGGTATTTCCAGAAGTTGGCTCTACGATGATACTATCTTTGGTCAATTTACCGGATTTTTCCGCATCTTCGATCATAGAAAGAGCGATGCGGTCCTTGATGGACCCGCCCGGATTGGATCTTTCTAATTTTGCATAGATTTCGCTCTTCGTATTAAACAGGCGATTGATTTTAACGTGGGGAGTGTTTCCGATCGTTTCTAATATACTCTTAGCTTTCATTTCTGTTTTCCTGCCTCTTCCAAGGGTCCTTTGAGTTTAGATGTTGTTATATTAGACATTTATTTCAATATAACAAATAGATTCAAGAAAAAAATCCTTTTCAGCGGATTCTTTTTACAAAACCGCGGACAATTCTGTCATCAAAGAAAATCTCGGATTGTCTAGGAGAATCTGCGGCCGCCAGCCGCCACCGCGTTCCACACAACCTTTTGAAAAAAGAAAGATTAGATTTCCTGTAAAACGATGCTCTGCAGAAAGGATTCCGCAACGGGTCCAAATTCGATTTCCAAAGCCCGAAAGACCGCATAGATTGTGGAAACATGCACGTTCGAATCTCCGGGAGTTGCGGCGTAACCTCGAACCTCCCGATCCAAAACCTCCAAAGACCCGAAAGGAATCACTGCGTGGGAAAAAATTCTTCCGTAAAGACCTCGATCCCTTCCCGATGAAAAAATCGAATTCGTAGAAATCAGATCCGTCGTGGATAGATACGGATCGTTCACCAATCTCTGAAAAACCGTTTCCCGTTTCAGATTCTTTTTCAAACGAAATCGGAAACGAACCAAATGCATATACGGAGAATTGATCGTGACCGATGATGAGATCACTGGGATCTTCAAATGAATCTGAGAATAGAGTTCGTTTAACAATCTGCTATGATGCGTTCCCCATTCCGCTTCCGGTTTTACAAGAAGAGGTCCGGTTACGTGCGGATCGTCCTTGGCCATGTCAGCGTCCCGCCGGATAACGAGAAAATCGGCTTCTTCCAAAATCGATTCCAATTCTTTCGGAGATTCTTCGATTAATAAACGAAGAGAACCTGCAAGAGTATGAGTGTTACAAGTGGAGACGTGCAAAAATTTAGGAAGTTCTCGATCCAGAAACGTCCTCGTATCCGGATATAAAAATTGCGGACCGAACCTGTGCTCGCTTCCCTGCGCGATAAACATTCTAATTTTTGAATATTCGGATGTATCGTATTCCGCTATTCTCGAATCCGCGACTCCGGGGGGAGAACAATCGCAAAGTACAAGACATTCTTCCAGAGCATTCTTCTTGAAAATGAAATCCGGAAAAAATTCAGAGACGTGATTGTCCCCCGTGTCGACCACGATCGCTCCCTTTTCTAAAAGAGAAAGCACCGCGGGGAATTCGGAACGTTTCAAACGATACGGCTCGATATAAACCTGGAACTGTTTGAGTTTTTCCTGGAGAATCAGGAGCAAGGATGCGAGAGGCCATCCGATGACCCCGATTCCTCGGATATAAATTCCGGGTAGTGTTTGTATTTTCATAAGGGAATTCTTTTTTGCAAGGAGCGATTTGTCAAAACTACGACGCGGTTTCGTATTATAGAATTCAACTTTTAACCTCGCGTATAAAACGGATCTTGGAGATAATTCTCTTTGTATTTGATATAATTCCCGGTCGTTCTTGTGATGATTTCGCGTTCTTTATCGGTGATATCTCGAATGATCTTTCCGGGTGATCCCATAACCAAAACTCCCGGTGGAATTTTTTTCCCCGGTGTTACCAAGGCCCCCGCTCCTATAAAAGCAAATTCTCCCACTTCCACGTCGTCCATCACAGTTGCGCACATGCCTACAAAAGAATGATCCTTTAACGTACAACCGTGAAGAGTGGCTCGATGTCCGATGGAGACATTGTTTCCGATATGTACGGGATATACGTCTCTCGCGACGTGAACGACGGTGAGATCTTGGATGTTTACATTCTCCCCGATCCGAATCAAATTCACGTCTCCTCGGACCAAGGTCTGAAACCAGATAGAAGAATTCTTTCCGATCACTACGTCTCCGACCACTTGGGAACCGGGCGCTAAGAATACGGACTCATGAATCTGAGGTTTTTTTCCCATGTATTCCAGGATCTGATAATTTGATTTCATCGATTTTCCCTCTTTCTTTCTACTTCCAGGACTTTCGCTTTGAGTTTTCAAAACAAGCCTAAAAAAAAGATTTTATTTTGACCCCATTCTTCCAGGGAAAAGAATGTACGCATGAGTCGAAGTTCTTCCAATCAGGAAAAAGAAAAAAGAGAAAAGATAAAATCCATTCTCAAACAAGCGGGGATAGGACTCGTCATCGGTACTTGTATCGCTTTTATCATTCGATTCTTTTTATTCTTTCCGTTTACTCTGGAAACCAAGGAAATGCTTCCTACATTTTCTCCGGGAACTCGAGTTTACTTTTCCCGTTTTGTGGATCGTTCCAATCTCTATCTCGGGGATCTTGTTCTCGTCAAACATCCGACTCAAAAAGGAAAGGTCGTTTTTTCCAGAATCTCCGGCAAACCAGGCGACACGGTTCAGATGAAGAATAAGACTCTGTTTCGGAACAACAATCCGGAGGAGAACAGCGGATCCGGAGCCGGCTTTATTCTTCAGTTCGAAGACAAACGCGGACCGTTCCCCGCAAGCTTTTCGGGAAGGGACAACGGAGAACCGATCATTCTCAAAGATCGGGATTATTTTCTTCTTTGCGACAATCGAGATTCTTGTTCCGATTCCAGAGACTTCGGGCCGGTTCCCATCGAGAACATTCTCGGCAAACTTTTTTGGTGAGAATGTTGGGGTTCCTACAAACCCATTTCCTTTTTTAAAATTCCTTCCGAATTCTTCCGAAAAAACGGATTTTCAAGAGAATGTTCCGGGAAAATACTGGAATCAAATCTTAAAAATCTTCTTTCGAACGACATTTCGTCGGAATCGGGAGATCTCAAATAAATTACACAACAAGGGAAGAAAATGACCAGAATAGCCATCAACGGATTTGGAAGAATCGGAAGACTTGTTTTCCGTGCAGGAATCAAAGACCCCAATCTGGAATTTGTCGCAATCAATGATTTAGTAACTCCTGACAACCTGGCCTACTTACTCAAATACGATTCCACCCACGGAAGATTTCAAGGAACCGTAGAACATACCGAAAAAGAACTGATCGTAGACGGAAAAAAAGTCCTCTGCGTTTCCGAAAGAGATCCTGAAAAACTTCCCTGGAAAGATCTAAAAGTGGACTACGTAATCGAATCCACCGGTCTTTTCACCGATCGAGTGGGAGCCGAAAAACACCTCAAAGCCGGAGCCAAAAAAGTCGTAATCTCTGCTCCCGCAAAAGACAAAGACATCCCTACTTTTGTGATGGGTGTCAACAACGAGAAATACAATGCAGCGACCGATCACATCGTGTCTAACGCGTCTTGTACGACCAATTGCCTTGCTCCGATCACCAAGGTCGTTTTGGACAACTTTGGAATCGAAGAAGGTCTGATGACCACGATTCACGCCGCGACCGCAACGCAACCGACCGTAGACGGACCTTCCAAAAAAGACTTCCGCGGCGGAAGAGGAGCGATGCAAAATATCATTCCCGCAGCAACCGGAGCCGCAAAAGCGGTAGGACTTTGTATTCCCGAAGTAAACGGAAAGCTCACGGGGATGTCGTTCCGAGTTCCGACTCCGGACGTTTCCGTCGTGGATTTAACCGTAAGAACCACAAAAGAAACTTCTCTCAAAGAAATTTCCGCAAAGATGAAAGCAGCATCCGAAGGTCCGATGAAAGGAATCCTCGGTTACACCGAAGACATGGTAGTATCCAACGACTTTGTCAGTTCCACACTTTCCTCCATCTTTGATATGGACGCTTGTATCGAATTGAATTCCAGATTTTTCAAATTGGTTTCCTGGTATGACAATGAGATGGGTTACTCGAATCGAGTTCTCGATCTCATTCGTTATATGGCGAAGAAAGGTTAATCCATGGATTTGCCTAGACTCGAAAACGTCGACCTTTCCGGAAAACGCGTTTTCCTAAGAGTGGACTTTAACGTTCCCATCGAGAACGGAAAAGTAACCGACAAAACCAGAATTGAAAAAACGCTTCCTACGATCGAACTCCTCCTCAAAAAAGGAGCTCGAGTCATCATCGCGAGTCACCTCGGAAGACCGAAGGGACAGATAAATCCTGAATTTTCCCTCGCACCGGTTGTGGAGGCTTTCAAAGAACTCATAAAGGCAAACGTTCTTTTTTCAAAGACAGTGATCGGAGACGAACCTTTAAAACTTTCCAAAGAACTGAAAGACGGCGAAATTCTGGTAATCGAAAACGTTCGTTTTCACAAAGAAGAAGAGGAGAATGATCCGGGTTTTTCCAAAAAACTCGCCGCTCTCGCGGACGTCTATGTAAACGACGCATTCGGTGCGGCACATCGCGCTCACGCTTCTACGGAAGGAATCGCACATCTTCTTCCCGCTTATGCAGGACTTTTGATGCACAAGGAAATCGTGGAACTTTCCGCTCTCCTTTCCAAACCAGCTCGTCCTTTTGTAGCGATCATCGGAGGATCCAAAGTTTCCTCCAAGATCAAAGTTCTTACAAACCTCTTTGATAAGGTAAATCATCTTTTGATCGGCGGTGGAATGGCTTATACATTCTTAAAGTCCAGAGCAATTCCCGTTGGAAATTCTCTCGTGGAAAAGGAATTCGAAGTCCAAGCGTTTCAATTGATCGAAAAAGCCGGGGTTGCTGGAGTCGATCTTCAACTTCCGGTGGATCATATCATCGCGGATCAGTTTAGCGAAAAAGCAAAAACAAAGTCAGTGGACAAGATGGGAATCTTGGAAGGTTGGATGGGAATGGACATCGGTTCCAAAACCGTTTCCAATTATGAAAAGATCATCAAAAACGCGGGAACCATTTTCTGGAACGGCCCTATGGGAGTTTTTGAAATGGATAAATTTGCAGGCGGGACCATGGCTCTTGCAAAAGCGATCGCCAAATCCAAAGCAAAGACGGTCGTAGGCGGAGGAGATTCCATCGCCGCGATCAACAAAGCCGGAGTTGCGGATAAGATCACTCATATCTCCACCGGCGGAGGCGCTTCCCTCGAATTTATGGAAGGAAGAAAACTTCCAGGCGTAGAAGCTCTCAAGAAAAAAGAATCCGAATAAACTTCGACAACGTCCGGGATTTGAACCGGACGTTGTTTTCTATCTCAGCCGATTTCTCGCTTAGTTTTGTCTCCAAATCTTATCTGCGTTTTGGATTGACTCGGTTCCAGTTTTTCTTTTAGAAATCGATTGGATTCAAAAAAAGATTTCGCATTTTATAAAATTAGAATTTACAAAACCAATTCGCGTTCCACGGTAAATTCAGATTCACAAAAAACAAAAATAGAAAATTACAGGGATCGATAAAAATCGCACTTGATTATTTATACAAAATGATTCAAAAAACGCAATTCATCCATCATCGAATGCGAATACTTTGCCAATACAAACAAAACCACGCGCAGGGAGAACGAAACTACAATTTTAAGAAATCAAAATACTTCCTCTTTCAAAAAAGAGGGATTTTGATTTGTTAATCAGATCAATCAAGAACGTAAAGAGATTTTGTAGTTACGTAATTTTTAAAAGGATACAATGAATGAAAAAGATACTCTTCCAAATAGCAGTTTCAATCAGCATACTCGGAACCGCAAATTGCGGATCTCAAAAGGATGATGCTATCAAATCCTTTCTAACATTGGGCGCACTCAGCCAAGCAGGTTCCCTGGATCGCACCGCGGAACCAGAAACAATTCCCGTAATTCCGGAAATCACACTTCCCGATTCGGTTCAATCCGTAAGTCCCGGGAACGGTTCTACATTTCTTTTGAACTGGCAGGATCTCGGTTTCAAACAATTCAACGCCACCTGTGATCTGGTAGACGGTGAAAATACCACAAGCAGTCTCGTACAAATCAAAAGAATCATACCTACCTCAAAAATCGTTTTAGAATTACAATTCAACGAAGACGTTGCTGGAGGAAATATTCAATTATTCAGAAAAGGAGTTTTGGTTCCAGGTAACTTTACTAGACCTGATATTCGTAGCGCCCGGTTCGAATCAGATCAACCCGGATTTTCCAATTTCCAATTTGTTTACTCCGGGGTAGCTTCCGGTTTTACGAAGGCTGATGGAGGCGCAGCGATTCCTTCCGTTACTTGGCAATTTTATACCGACTTCAACGGTGAGATGCAAAAAGATAAGGAATTGATTACGGAAAACTGTAGCCCGAACGGAAACGGAAGCAATCAGTGCTCGGTTCGAATCAGACAAAAACTCTATGATGACGTTCAATCTTTCGTCGAATCGGAACAACCATATACCTTTTGGACGGATATGTATTATTACAATCCTGGAGGAGATCTTTTTGGATACACAACCTTGGATTGTCCGAGCAATCCGATCGCAATCAAGGAATTCGCAAACGAATTTTGGTTTTTAGAAACAAGAGCACGTTTATTGAATCTACCGCTTGACCCGAATCGGGTGAGAGCGGATTCTTTAACGTGGACCGAAACGGCCAGCGGTGAATATTTCGATCAGTACTATGTGATTCATCCGGGCGAATTCGAATAAACTTCGAAATTAAAAAACAAAATTATGGGTCCTGATCTTTTTGAACAGGACCCGTCCCCTCGCCTTCATTTAAAAATGATCCATCCGGAATCACGCAGCGGGAATCAGAAGAACAGAAATTCGCGCTTTCCCTTCTCTTAAAAAAGCCTTGAAGCCATTCGGCTTTCTTACAAACTCTTCCCATCTTTCACGAAATCATCATAATGAGGAACCATGCGTAAGACAGTAATCGCCGGAAATTGGAAAATGAATCTTTCCGAAAAGGAAGCAATCTCTCTGGCACAATCAATCAAAGAAAAGATCCCTTCCATCTCCAAGGATAGAGTTTCGATGATCTTTCCTTCCACTCTGCATCTCGCAAGCGTGGCCAGAATTTTGGAAGGAACCGGAATCATTGTGGGCGCTCAAAATTGTTATCCATCCGGACTGGCGGCATTTACGGGAGAAACATCCCCCGATCAACTCAGAGAAATCGGAGTCCAGGTCGTTCTCATCGGCCATTCCGAAAGAAGACAATTTATGGGAGAATCCAGTTCCTTCTGTAATGAAAAGGTTCAATTTCTTTTAAAGAACGGATTCACGGCTCTCTATTGCGTGGGAGAAACTCTCTCCGAAAGAGAATCCGGAAAAACCTTCGAAGTCATTTCTTCTCAAATTCGAGAAGGGCTCAAAAGAATCGAAAGCAACTCCTTCTCCAATTTGATCCTGGCATACGAACCGGTTTGGGCAATCGGAACCGGAAAGGTGGCCACACCCGCTCAGGCTCAGGAAGTCCACGCATTCATCCGCAAAGAAATTGCAGGTCTTTTTGTAGGAGCATCCGGAGTTGCAGAATCTCTATCGATTCTCTACGGCGGTTCCGTAAAACCGGACAACATTCAGGATTTATTAAAACAAAAGGATATAGACGGAGGACTTGTGGGAGGGGCCAGTCAGAAAATCGATTTGTATGCGGGGCTTTTCTAAATCCCCTCTGTAACACACCCGAACGGGTCTCTGAGCAAGAGTATTTTAATTGTCATGCCCTTTAGCCTTCATAATCTGGCAATGAATTCAATTTTTTTCAGGAACTGATATGTTAAACGGGGTCATTCTTACATTCTTTGTTATTGTTTCTCTTTTTCTGGTTCTTCTGGTTATGATTCAAACCGGAAAAGGTGGAGGATTATTGGGAGGTGGCTCCAGCCAATCCGTTTTCGGTTCCTCGACCGCGGACGTTCTGACAAAAGCGACTCGGGTCACTGCGATTCTTTTTATCATTCTTTCTCTTTTTCTTTCCTTTCTCTTTGCAAAAAAAGAAGATCGACTGATGCCGGAAACCGCTCCTACTTTGACCGCACCTCCAGAGGAGACCAAAAGTGAAACAACCGCGCCGCCTACAACTGCGCCTGCCGTTCCCACTCCTTAATTCAATTTTTGGAAAGTTCGGAGAAGAATCGTTTTCTCAAAGAAACTCTTCTCCGAGAAAGTGGCGATCGTTCCTATTTCCGATCCTTTGCATTTTATTTCTTCTTTCCTATCCGATTCCTTCCCAAGGAAAGGAGACTGAAGAACATCCTAAATCGAAATCGGATACCGCTTCCATACTCAATCGAAGAATTTTGAGAGCCTACGAAGATCTCGGTTCTGCGCGTGAACTTTTAAAATTAGAAAAAATAGACTCCGTTCCAAACGGGACGTACATATCCTTTTTGGGAACGTTTCCGAATCGAAAGGGAATCAAAGTTGTAAAACATTCCATACAGGAAGGAAGAAACGGGATCGAAAGAGCGGAAAGCAAATCGATTCTTCTAGAATTTACGGGTACGACCCTTTCCCGGGTTGTGACGGAGATCAAAGCTGAGAACGCAGACGGATCCGATTCTACAATCATTCGTTTGATCGATGATACTCCGTTGGATCAGAATGTAGACGATATCGTCGTACAAGCCGACAAAAACGGAAAAGAAGTACGTTATCCGATCCAATATCTTCCGGATGAAGGAATCAATCGAGAACGATCCAATTTTAAGCAGGAGTTTTACTTAAAACTGATTGAGGATTTTCTCATTCAAATTCTTAGACTTCAGGAAATGCAGACTCAAGAATCCGCAAAAAATAAAAAAAAGTTACTGCAAACTTTTAAAGATTCTCTACAATATTGAATCTTCATGTCCTCATTGCAGGAAAATCTCTTAGAAAGAGCCGGTGAATTACAATCCATTTTAGATGGGATTACCGAGCCGTTAGTATTGATCGATCCGGGATTCCGTATCCGGAGGGTCAACCGATCCACGCTAGAATTTTCGGGTCAACCCGGCTTCTCCTCTATTATCGGAAAAAAGTGTTATGAGGTTCTCTACAATCGAAACGAGGTCTGTCCGTATTGTCCGATGAAAGATATGCGATCTACGGAAGATAACTTCAATCAATATTTCGAATATCCGAAATCCGATGTGAGCCGTGAAATCTTTCACTCGGTTCGGGGACAAAAGGAAACCTTTTATTTGGATTTTTATCCGATTCAAAAAGACGGTATCGTAGGTTCCGTTTTGGAAAAGGTAAGCAATATCACAAGGATCAAAGAAAAAGAAGAGGAAAATCTCAGAATTCGAAATCTTGCTTCCTTGGGAATTTTTATTTCCGGAGTTGCACATGAGCTCAACAATCCTTTGACCGGGATGAGTCTAACACTACAGAGTCTTCTGAACAATCTCACTTCCATAGACCCGGACTTCTTTAAAAAACGATTGGATATGATGAAAGAGGACCTAACACGGGCAGCGATGATTGTATCGGATATCATCAGTTTTGCGAAACCGGATAAACTGGTTACAACTTCGGCGGATATTTCAGAAACCATTCAAAAGGCGAAAGAAAATGTGATTTGGGTTTATCCTGTATTATCCAAAAACATCACCTGGGAAATGCTCTGCGAACCCGGAACCATCTTCCAATACAATCCGGTAAAGATGGAACGTCTTTTTATCAATCTATTTAAAAATTCCCTACAGGCATTTGATTACGGTGAAGGAAAAATTCGAGTGGAAGTCCGTAAAACAAGAAATATGGTTCATATCATCGTAGAAGACAACGCCGGAGGAATTCCGGACAATCTTATCGATAAGATATTCTCTCCATTCTTTACAAAAAATAAAATGGGAATCGGAACCGGACTCGGATTGTCGATTTGTCATTCGATCGTGCGCGAACACGGCGGGGAATTATCCGTAAAATCCTTTGAACGAAAAACCCGTTTTCGAGTCTCACTTCCCTTCACTCAAAACCACGGGTTTTCTTCCTAATGTACAATATCCTAATTGTAGAAGACATTCATTCCATCCGGGAAGCGATCAAGGATCTGCTTTCCGGTAAATATAAAGTTCTGGATGCGGAAAACTACGACGAGGCAATTCAGGTTTTAAGAAACGAAGAAGTTCATCTTGTCATCACGGACATACGGATGCCCGGAAAAACAGGATTGGATCTGATCAAGACGATTCAACACGAATTTCCTCACGTACTTTATACCCTAATGACCGCATACAATATCAACGATTATATCAACTTTGCGTATAAACACGGAATTTGGAATATCATACCTAAGTATTCCTTTTTAGACATCAAGCTGATTTCGGTGATGGTTCACAAGCTTTTGACCAAGAATATCTTTGGAGTCGAAAAATACTTCGGTGCCGATTTTAAAATCCAGGAATCCGACGAAGATACTGAATTTGCCGTTCCTTCGCCCGAAACCGTGATCTATAAAAGAATTTATTCGGACGAGCAAAGAAACTTTCTCTGCAATCGGATCGCGAAATTTCTCGTCGAAAAAGGGGCGCCTAACGCGATTCAGCAAATCTTGGAGGAGTTGACTTCAAACGCGATGATACGCGCTCCGAGAGACTCAAAGGGAAACTATAAATACCAATATGAACTTCCTTCTCGCGATCTCGTGATTCCCTTGGAAAATATTCAACTTGCGGAATCCGATTTTTTTGAAATCGGATACGGAATCGCGGACAACACGTTTATCATCGTGATCCGAGATCACTTCGGTTCTTTAGATAAAAAGGAAATTCTCAAACGCCTCGATCGCCATATCACGGTGGACGAAAATACCGGATTTCCGCCGGGTCTTGCCGACTCTCATGGAAGAGGGTTGTATATCTGTAGAGAGATTTCGGATCAATTGATTTTTAATATCGAAAAGGAAAAAAGAACCGAAATCATTGCCTTGTTGGATAAACAAGGAAACAAAAGTTACAAATCTTTGTCGATCTACGAAGTTTAGAATTTATAGTAATTGCCAGATTTTATTTCAAAACGGACTTCAAGTCCGCATCAAGCTTTTTTTACAGGAATCCATTGTCGGAACAAATAGAATTCAAAATAGGATCATTCAAATATTATAAATTTCTAAATAAAAACAATTCTTTTCCGCTTTCCAAAACCACAGAACCGGTCTTACCGGATGGAAAAAATCTAACAGGCAAATCCGAGCCCTTAATCTTTTCCTTTTTAAGAATACGACCCGTTTCGTCTAAAAATAGAATTTCCTGATTCAACTCGGCGACAAACCAACTTCCGTTGTGAAACGCAGTTTGATAAACTCCAATTCCCGAAGTTCTTTTCGATTCCAAAAGTTTTTTTCCGGAATCGCTGTAAAACGTCATTCTATCGGAAGCGGAAACTAAAACCTCCCCTGTATTGGAAACCGCAAAATAAAGTTTATGAGGATGGATCGAATCCAATTCATAAGATGAAAATTCGTCCCCGTTTTCATCTAAAATCAAAATTCGATCCTTGTTTGCGCTCAGCAAATGGATCGCTGTTTTTCTACCATCCGGGGACAAAGAAATACTCTTTGCAAAAACGGGATTTTTTTCAGTTCCAAGATCCTTTTTGATTTTTACGGCTCCAATCGAATCGAGCACAAACAACTCGCCTCCAGAAAATAAAACTCCAGTAATTTTAGAATCGGATGCAAACCAATAATCCGTCAAAAAACGACCGTCTAATTTACCGATCCCGGTAGAATTGCCATTGATATCGGAAAGAAGCACCTGGTTATGGTCCCCTGCGATCAAAAGCACAAGATTTGCGGAAGCCGAAATTCTCGGATAACTTCTATATTCCTTTGTCCAAAGAATTTCTCCACTCGGGGAATAAAAGTTCACTTCGGCGCCGATTTTTTTATATTCCAGATATCCTTTTGTGTTCAGAGGATATTCGATTTTCCTTGTATCGTCTAACGCGATTCCATTCGAGGAATGAATCGTATAATAAGAATTCTCAAATTTATATCCGTTCAGATTCTCATCGGGGTTCCAAGGAAAACGAGGATCAGGAACCATTCCCGCATGAGCCGCTTTCGAAAACGCCCAGACTTTTTGGATCCCGGAAGCCGTAGGATAGGAGTTTCCTAAAAGATAAAAAAAGACAATCGTAAATAAAAATGAAAACCCAGTGATTGGAAAGAGCTTCATGTAAACCTCTTTAGATGATTGTATAAAAGATAAATTCCGGTATGAGCCGCAAACTCGCGAAACGAGCTTCTCGAAAACGGAAAGTAATGTTCCTGAACTTCTGTCGAACCGTTCTTTTGTCCGATCCCAAAATAAACCAAGCCCACTTTTTTTTCAGGGGTTCCGCCGCCAGGGCCGGCGATTCCGGTTACGCTGATCGTATAATCCGTTTTCAAAGCGATCAACGCACCTTCTGCCATTTCCTTTGCTGTCTCTTTGCTGACAGCGCCAAATGTATCTAATGTCTCTTGTTGAACACCGAGAAGTCCGGACTTGATACTGTTGTCATAAGAAACGATGCTTCCATAAAAATACGCGGAAGATCCGGCGCGGTCCGTTAGAGTTTTAGCGATCAGACCGCCCGTGCAGCTTTCAGCGGTTCCCACTGTGATTTTTCTCTCCGTGAGAATCTTTGGCAATTCTTCGAACACATCCAAAGTTGATTTTGCACCATACACGGTATCCAATTTTTCCAAGAGTTCATTTACCGCCTTGCGATCCGCAGATTGAAAACTCACTCTGATATATCCTCTTTTTGCCGCAACTCCCCAGATGACCTTTCCGCTTAAAATCGTCTTTTCTTTGGAAATAAATTCTTTTTGAAATTGAGATTCGCTCATCCACCAGATAAAACGAAATCCGGAATGTAATTCCTGCGCGGAAAAGTTTTTTGAGATCCAAGGAGAAAGTTCTTCTTGGAACATTGATGTCATTTCGCCTGGAACGCCGGGCATACAGGATAAATACGCATTCTCACCCAGCGAAACGATAAAACCGGGGGCGATTCCCACTGAGTTATTCAGAATGATGGAATTTTCAGGAACCGAAATTTGACGAATCGCTGTCTGCAACGCCTCTTGAAAATTTCTTCCCCGTAATTTATAAATTGTTTCGATCCTTTTTCTAGCGATCGGACTTTCTACTGAACCCACGCCCGTAAGTTTACAGGTCACTTCCAAGGTATAATCGTCTTCGGTAGGTCCGAGCCCACCGGTCATTACGATAAGCACAGGTTGTTCTTTTGTGGAAAGAGCAGCTAACGTTCTAATCTCTTCTTGAAGAATTGACGGGTCGTCTGGAAGAACCATAAACTTAGATACTGTAAAACCCATTCCAAAAAGTTCATTTGCAATCCAAGAAGAATTAGTATCCTGGCTGCGTCCCGCGGTCAACTCCGAGCCTGTGGAAAGAACGATGATCTTTGGCGACAGCATTAGGATTCCTTATCCATCCGTTCCGGAGCGGAAACTCCGATCAAAGAAAGACCTTGTGACAAAACGTTCCTTGCAGCCAAACAAATTCTTGCAAGACCAAGACGGACTTCTGGGGTTGCATCCTTCAGGCGGTTGTTCTTGCCCAAGTAAAAGCTCGTAAACGTCTTCGCAAAACTCTGGAGATAGTTCGTAACACGATGCGGTTCCATCGCATTTGCAGAATCGAATATTTCTTCTGGAAAACGTGCAATCCAAAAAAGAAGACGTTTTCTTTCCTCCGTCATTTCCAATCCGGCCGCCGATTCTGCGGAAGTTTCCTTACCCACTTCCTTGAAGATAGAACAGATTCTCGCGTGAGCGTATTGGAGATAAAAAACCGGATTCTTATCGGACTCGTCTTTTGCGAGATCCAGATCAAAGTCCAATGGCGCATCTAAAGATCGCATTACAAAAAAATAACGACCCACATCCTTTCCGTGTTTGCCTAAAAATCCGATCAGATCGCTCATCGTCTGAAAAGAGCCGGCGCGTTTGCTCATCTTTACTTTTTGTCCCGATTCCAAAAGATTGACTTGCTGGGCGATGATAACTTTGAAATTTTCCTTCGGATATTGCAAGGATTGGACCGCACCGGAAAGTCTCGCGATATATCCGTGATGGTCCGGTCCCCAGATATCGAAGATACGATCGTAACCTCTTTCGATTTTATTCTTATGATAAGCGATATCAGCGAGCAAGTAAGTCGGCCTTCCATCGTCTCTTACTACGACACGATCCTTATCGTCTCCGTATTCCGTGGAACGAAACACTTTCTTCCCATCCTCTTCGAAAATTTTTCCTGAGGTCTCGAGGTCCTTCATTACGGCCAAAACTTTGTCGGACTCGTGAAGAGTTTTCTCGCTGAAGTAATTGTCAAACTCCACACCAAACGCATCCAAATCCTTTCTCTGCCAAATCAGATTGCTTTCGACGGTCCAAGCAGAACAAAGCTCGGCGAGTTCCCTATATTTCTTTTCTTTGAGAAGAGATTCTATTTTTGGCGCTCGATTCGAGTCTTTCAGAAACGAACTTGCAATTTCCTTAATGTATTCTCCGCGATATCCTTCTGCGGGAAGAATATTCTTTTCAAGAACGTCTTCGATCGAAGTCGTATCTTCGGATTCCTGAAGAGTAAACGATTCTCCCTTGATTTCCCGGATTCGAACTAAGGTCGAAACACCGAGTAAAAAAACCTGGTTTCCGTAATCGTTGATATAAAATTCCTTATCCACCTTATGACCGACCGCTTTTAACAAAGAGGCCATAGCGTCTCCGGTGGCAGCGGCCCTCGCGGAAACGATATTCAAAGGACCCGTAGGATTTGCGGAAACAAACTCAAGATTGATCTTGAGAGATTTGTTTACCTGAGGAAAATAATTTCCCTTTAAAATCGAAGATTCTACAAACTTCAAAAGAAAGGCCGGTGAAATTCTAAAATTTACAAAACCAGGGGGAGTAAAGTCCACAGTTTCAAAAAGATCGGTTTTCCTTTGAAGAATAGCTACCAGATCCTGAGAAACCTGGATCGGATTTTTTTTAAGCAGTTTAGAATTTTCTAATGCAAATGAAGTGGAATAGTCTCCGAATTTTTCATCCCTGGAGTATTCGATTTTTATTTTTAGGGAATTCAAATCCAAATCCGGAAAAGAAGCGATGACTTCCTTTACTCCTTCCTCCAGAGCTTTCAATACGATTTGTTTGAGTGTTTCATTTTCTTTCATTTTAAGATCGATCCATAGAGAGCGAGAAGCCGATTATTGTTGTTTGAACCTGGAAAAGGACCCGTCGGAAGTACGACAATTTTTTCGTGAAAATCAGCCCCACCCCGAATTCGGGTGGAGGGGTGGGTGGTGGAAAAAAACGGAGATTTTCCTCTATCACAAAAATCAAATTTTGCAAGTAAAAGTTTCCTTTTGTTGGAACTCCAACAGAAAACACCTTTCGAATCATAACCGTTCCAAACATTCTTTCAACTTTAACAAAATATAAAATGCGTTTTGCTACATTCATTTCTTTTCATAAAAAAGAACCTGACGACAACTTCTAAAAACAAACCGTGTCTACTTTTCTTTATAATACTTCAGAATCTTACAGCCGCAAATTTTCCTTTCAATGAAAGCTTATTTTTTTTCGGAGCCGTAAAACACATTCTTCTTCCGCGCATTTTCCCAGCTAATTTCCAGTTCCTGAAATACCACTTTTTTCAAATCCAGAATGGAAACAAGTACTGATCTTTTTCCCCGTTCCTCTTGTTGTGCGCGAAATGGAATCTGGACCGGAGATTTTTGATCCCAACGGATATCCAAAACTACGAGAAACAAAAGCGTTAAAAAATAAAATCCAAAGAGTCCGGTTTTAAGAAAATTTTCCAAGATTCTCTCCCAAAGCTTCGTAGAGTGTGGTCGCCGATTTGAGTTTTTTTCTAAGAATCGGTTCAAGCATACGATTGCAAATTCTGTCCAGGTCCAGGATCTTTTCAACGGATATTTTTCTTTCCTTCAGATCGCGAAATCGAAGCATCAAAAAAGTTTGGATCCATTGAACAAGACCGAGATCGTTTTCGTTCGAATGAAAACAATTCCCACAGACAATTTCCAAAGGAGAGGTCTGAAGAGTCACCGAAGCCATCTCCTTTAACTCAGTTCCGCAAGAATGACAAAGAAGTTCTTTCGAAAGAAAACCTCCTGACACGAGCAGACGAAGTTTAAAAAAGGGAAGGATCAAAATCGAAGGTCCGTTCTCTTCCAGCTCTTCCAGTGCTCCGGAAAGAAGACGAAATTCTCCGGGATGTTCCGCTCCATCCGGCGTAAACGAAGAAGCCAATTCCACCAAATAAGATACGATTACCATTCCGAGATAACCCGACTTGGCACGGTCATATCGGTTCAAGAGCGATATTTCTTTTACGTTATGAATTTCTTGGTTTCTTGCATTGTAGTAATCCACGCTCGAAAGAGATCCCGGTTCGACCGAAGCGATAGGTCTTGTTTTACTCTTTCGAATTCCACGGACCCGAAAATTTTCAACCTGACCTTCTTCCGGAAGTAAACGAATGACCGCGTCTCCAGCCTGAATCTCTCTGGACTCAAGTACGATGCCCGTCATCTTCTTTAGAGCCCCTGGAGAATTTCCAGACATTCGTCTTCCTTGTCTTTCATGACTTGTTCTTCTTCCTCACCTCGTTCGTGATCGTATCCGAGAAGATGTAAAAAACCGTGTACGAGCAGACGATAAAATTCTTCTTTCTCGGAATGTCCGATCTCCAACGCTTGTTTTTTCAGGGTATCGATCGAAATTACAATTTCGCCTAACGTGATCGGAGGCAGCGCGGAGCTCGATTTTCCCTTTCGTTGTTGAAGCACTGAACTCAAAGGAGCCAAATCGAATTCTAACGGAAAAGAAAGGACGTCCGTGGTTTTACCCTTTCCCCTTCTCAAAAAATTGATTTCTTTCATATCGGCATCTCCAATCAAAAGAAGATTGAGGTCGCAGTGAGAATCATATAATTCCTTTCGAAACAGAATCTTGCAGTTTGCAATTACCTCTTCTTCGTCCCACCAGGAAATATTTCCGTAGTCGTTCGAAATGGAAATCCGATCGGGAATCAGTGTCCTTTCCCTGTGGACGAGGTTTTTGTTTGTTTGTGACCGTTTGCGGAACTTAGAGCATTCTTCTTTTCTAATTCTTTTGTCGCTTCCATACTCGGATACTTCGGTCTGGAATGAAGACTGGATAACAAAACTTCCGTAAAAGAGGCCTTGATGACTTCAAGATCTCCCAAAGTCAGACCACATTCGTCCAACTGATTTTCGGAGAGTTTAATACCGATGATCTTTGTGATCAGATTATCCAAAGACTCCGGGGTGATCTCATCCAAAGAGCGAGACGCCGCTTCCAACGAATCCGCAATCATCACAATCGCAGTTTCCTTTCTCTGGGGTTTCGGACCCGGATACTGAAAATCCTGTTTTTTTAACTTTTTCTTTTGGGTGGGGGAAAGTTCGGATAAGGCCTTATGATAAAAGAAAGCCATCGTTGAAGTTCCGTGGTGTTCCGGAATGAAGTCGATCACCTCTCTCGGAAGCCTCGCTTTCTTTGCCATCTCGATTCCGTCTAACACGTGATCGATGACGATTTTTGCCGCCATCGCCGGATTGTTCTTATCGATGTTTTCCTTTTTGGGAATCAAATGTTGATTCTCGACAAAAAAACCCGCGTTTGGAATTTTACCGATATCGTGAAAGTAAACCCCAACTCTTGTAAGCAGCCAATCGAGTCCGAGATTCTGACAAGCACGCTCGGAAAGAGCCGCAACTAAAAATGTATGAGTGTATGTCGAAGGAGCTTTTGTAAGAAGGTCCTGTAGCAAAGGATGTCCCGTATCCGCGAGTTCCATCAATTTAAACCGAGTGGGAACATTAAACAGATATTCGTAGATCGGCAATAAAAACTGAGCTGCAGTAGAACAGGCAAATCCGTTGATCAGACAAAGAACGTATAACTTAAAGAAATTAGATTCGATCAAATCCTTAAGCCAGGATCCGCTCGGAATCGCGACCCAGTAATTTCTAGAATCAAAAAGATAGCCGCTCGAAGCGATAATGATCTGAACTCCCGCGATATAAAGACCTGCTTTGATAAAATCGATTCTTTTTTTTAAATTTCTTCCATAACTCGCGGAAACGATGCAGGAAACAAATCCGAGCATAAACGAAGTCGGATTGTAATGAGAGGCCATAAACACAAAAAAAGAAAGATAGAATCCGATCGCGATCGAAAGTTGTTCGTCATAGATAAAACTGACGATCAGACAGACCATTCCCACGGGAACAAAAAGCGAAAAATAAAAAATGGAATCGTATTTGGTCTCGAAGTTGAAAAAAATTCTCGAAGCGATTGTACAACTCAAAACCAAAAACCAGATCAGAGAAAATACAATCACGTTACTCGACACATCGTTGAGTCGTTTCGGATTGTATTTTTTTAGAAAAATATAAATGATCACGACAAACACGGTTTGAATCAGAAGAATCGAAACGATCGACGCGATATTCGCTCTCGTTGCATACGTGTTTACAATTTGCAGTTTTTTGAATATTTCAGGAGTAATAATCTCGCCCGATTTTACGATAACTTCTCCGGCGAGAATTCTCGAATTAATAGGCTCCGCTCGATCCGCAGCCGACTTTTTAAGAGACAGAGTTTCCTCTTCGTTATACGAACAGGAAGGATTGGAATAGATATAACTCAGGGAAATTTTTTGAACCACCGGAAGAACCGCCGGATCCATTCTCGATAATTTTTCCTGCGCCATTCGATTTAGGATATTTACCGTATCCGGATCCCTGTATAAATGAGAACGGGGAATAATGTATGCGCCTTCCAGACTGGAAATCTGTTCCTTGATTCCTTGATTTTTTACCCTGGCACCCGAAGACTTCAGGGTTGCAGAATCGGGCGGTGAATCCCTCAATATGCAAAAAGAAGAAAATACTAAATTAGAATACTGTTGAACAAGATCCTTCAACTTTCCTTTGCCGGGAGTTTTATAAAGAAGCTCGATTTCTTCCTTGGAACGGTTTTTCCATCGAGGAATCACGCTCAAAAGTTCGGGATAGGCCTTTCCTTCCGCGCTCGGCTTAAAGGAACGAAAATTCTCCATATCCTCTTGGATGGTTTTGTTAATAAAGTCTTGAAGGGCTACATAGTCTCGATCGAAGACAAAAGGAGCCGATTGATACGCGGTGAGTTTTTTAGCCTTTGTCTTATCCTCGTCTTCGTAAACGATATCCTTGCCTGAGACGATTTTTTCAGGGGCCGTTTTTCCTTCCGAATACAAACCGTCCGGAGAGAGATCCATCTTATCCTGGCCAAAAAAAGGAATCGCGAGCATCCAAGTCACCATCAAAAGAGTGATGACCACCAATACTACCTGAAGTCTTCGCACAAACAAAATCGGACGAACCCTGGTCAAGGTATCCGTAATCCAAGCCATAGCGGACTCGACTTGTTCTCCCGGGCTGGGCATACGATTACAACTCCTCGAACTTACGTACGATTACTTCCACAAGCGGATGTCTGGTGATATCTTCTTTCCCAAAAAACACCATTCCGATTTGATCCGTGTTTTTGAATAAAGTCACCACTTTTTCGAGTCCCGAACGCCCGTGATCGAGGTCGATCTGGGTGGAATCTCCGGAGATACACATCCGAGAATTACGACCAAGACGAGTCATAATCATCTTAAGCTGAGCCAGAGTACAGTTCTGAGCCTCATCCAAAATGATAAACGCGTTGGAAAGTGTCCGCCCGCGCATAAACGCAACCGGAGCAATTTCGATCTTTGTAAGCGCGATGTATTCCTGGGTTTTTTCGGCGCCGATACATTCGCCTAGCGCGTCGTAAACGGGACGTAAGTAAGGATCAACCTTCTGATTGAGATCTCCCGGTAAAAAACCGAGATTCTCGCCCGCTTCGACCGCGGGTCTTGTGAGAATGATCTTATCGATCGTTCCGCTTTGTAAGAATCTGCAAGCTGTCGCAACAGAAAGAAACGTTTTTCCGGTTCCTGCGGGTCCAAGCGCAAACGTGATCAGATTGTCCTGAAAGGATCGGAAATACGTTTCCTGATTTCTGGTTCTCGGATAGATATGTTTCCCGCGATACGTGGTAAGAATTTTCTCGGAAGGTTTCCAAGGCATCGTCCGATCTGTGTCGGTTTCCCATACCTTTTTTTTACGGAGTTCCTTTCCCGCATCTTTTAGAATATAAGCAAAATCGAATGAATCGGTAAAGTCTCTGTCCGGTCTTTCCTGATAGTTGGCCTCGAGCTTCTTAAAAAAATCCAAAGCGAAATCCACCTTCGCGGACTCGCCTTCGATCTGAAAACCATTCCCTCTGGGAATGATTTCCATCTCGAGTTGTTTTTCAAGAATTTTGACGCCTTCGTCGTTGATCCCGCAGATCTTTCGATAAAGGTCCTGGTTTTCGAAGTTGAACTGTTCTTTACGTGTGGAAATAAATTTATACCTTTACCAGTTTGATCTTCAATTCCTGAAGCTGTTTTTCTTCCACAGGAGAAGGGCATTCGCTCATCAAACAAAGTCCTTTTTGTGTTTTTGGAAATGCGATCACGTCCCGGATCGATTTTCCTCCGGTGAGAAGCATGAGCATTCGATCGATTCCGAACGCCAAACCTCCGTGAGGCGGAGCTCCGTATTCGAGGGCTTCGAGTAAAAATCCGAATTTTTCTTTCGCCTCTTCTTCTTCGATTCCGAGAACCTGAAAAACCCGATTTTGAACCTCTCGGGAATGAATCCGGATCGAACCGCCTCCAATCTCCACGCCGTTCATCACGAGGTCATATGCTTTGGCGATCGCGTCGCCCGCGTTTTTTTGAAGAATTTCCGAAGATTCAAAATACGGAAGACTTTCGTCCGAAGGAGAAGTAAACGGATGATGCAAAGCGTCCCAACGTTTGTGATCCTTGTTCCATTCAAACATAGGAAAGTCGACGATCCAAGTGATGTTGATATCTCCTTCTTTCGGAGTTTCAAATCGTTCGGAAAGTTTAAGACGAAGAGCGCCTAACGAATGATTGACGATATCGCGTTCATCCGCTCCGAAAAAGAGCATATCTCCCTCTTTCGAATCGCAGGCTTTGGAGATCGCGTCTAATTCTTCTTTTTTAAAACGTTTTGTAATCGTAGACTCAAGACCTTCGCTTCCGTGTTTCATATACGCGAGGCCTTTTGCTTTGTAGTCCCGGTTCAACCACGCGGTATAGTCTTCGATTTCCTTTCTTGAGATCGTGGATCCTCCGGGAACACAAACGACTTTTACTTTTCCTCCGCCTTTAACGGCTCCGGAGAATACGTTGAAGTCGCAGTCTTTTACGATTTCGGAAACGTCCACGAGTTTCATTCCAAAACGAAGATCCGGTTTATCCGAACCGTATTCTTCCATCGCCGTTTTGTAGGTCATCCTCGGAAACGGAGTGGAAAGTTGAATATGAAAGACTTCTTTATAAATTGTAGAAACAAGTCCTTCGATCTCCGCAAGAATTTCTTCCTGGCTGACAAAGGAGAATTCCATATCGAGTTGTGTGAACTCGGGTTGTCTGTCAGCGCGCAAATCCTCGTCTCTAAAACACTTTACGATTTGGAAGTAACGCTCCATTCCACCCACCATCAAGATCTGTTTAAAGATCTGAGGCGATTGAGGAAGCGCATAAAATTGGTTCGGATTGAGTCGAGAGGGAACGAGAAAATCTCTCGCACCTTCGGGAGTGGATTTGTTCAGAATCGGGGTTTCGATTTCGACAAATTTTCGTTTGTTGAGATAATTACGAATCGCAAAGATAAACTCGTGACGTTTGAGCATCCGATTCTTCAATTCTTCCCTTCTGAAATCCAGATAACGGTATGTAAGTCTGAGTTCCTCGGAGATATCATCGAACTCGTCCAAGGAGAACGGAGGAGTTTTCGCGGAATTCAAAATCGATAATTTATCCAGGACAACTTCGATGGTTCCGGTTTGCATCCTCGGATTGATGGATTCTGCATCCCTTTTTTTGAGGGTTCCTTCCACCGCGATCACGTATTCGGAACGAACCTTTTCGGCAAGGCCAAAGGCGTCCCCTAAAAGTTCCTTGCGTGCGACAACTTGAATGATACCGGTCCGATCCCGAAGATCGATAAAGATCACTCCGCCTTGGTCGCGAAATCGAAACGACCAACCGTAGAGAACGATTTTTTTTCCTTCCAGAGACTCGTTCAATTCTCCCGCCCAAGAGCGTTTTTTATAATTTTCCTGAATCCAGTGTTCCAATGATTTCTATTTCCTGTTGTATTGATCGATTGAGATAAGAGCTAATCTATATTATCAAATCTGCTGAGCTCGGGCCGGAAGGCAAGATGAAAAGAACCGATAGGGCCGGAACGGTTTTTGGCTATGATGATCTCCGCCTTGCCGCGCATCTCCGGAGTGATCTCGTCGTCGCCCTTTACCTTTTCTTCCCGATAGATAAAGGACACGATATCCGCATCCTGCTCGATCGCCCCCGATTCTCTCAAGTCGGAGAGTTGAGGTTTTTGATCCTTGGATCTTTGTTCCACGGCCCGGGACATCTGAGAAAGCGCGATGATCGGACATCTGGCTTCCTTTGCCATTTGTTTGAGAGAACGGGAAATCGATGCAACTTCTTGCTGGCGACCTCCGTCCTTGTTTTTCGGATCGCTCATGAGCTGGAGATAATCCACGACGATAAGACCGATCTTTTCGGTGGTTAAAAGTTTTCGGACTCGACCCTTGAAGTCGTCGATTGTAAGACCTCCGGAATCATCGATGTAGATCGGAGCCGAGGTGACGCGAACGATCGATTCCAAAAGTTTGGGCGCATCCGAACGGGTGAGCTCGGATTTTTTGAGTTTCATGGATTCCACTTGAGAATCCGCACAAACCATCTTGAGAAGGAGTTCGATTCTGCTCATCTCCAGGGAAAAGATGACAACCGGTTGATTGTAAATCAAAGCCACGTTAGACGCAATGTTTAGAGCAAACGTAGTCTTACCGTTACCGGGACGAGCCGCGAGAATCATAAGCTCGTGTTCTTTGAGACCCGAAGTGGCCTCGTCCAGTTTAGTAAAGTTGGTTCGAAGACCGGTGATCTGTCCCCGATTCTTCATGATCTCCATGATATAATCGGAAAGTGCGACCTTGTCCGAGGACACGGGTAACAACCCTTTTGCGTCTATACTTCTGGAAATCTCTGTGAGGTTTTTCTCGACCGTATTGAAAACGGATTCGTTGTCTCCGGGTTCTTTACGGATGAGCTCCAAAGAATCCTGAAGAATCTTTGCATACATCCTTCGTTCCGAAAAACGTTTGATACGAGTTGCATAATACGGCAAAGGCTGAGTAACAACCGTGTCCCGATAGAGAGAATAGATATAATTGAATTCTTTTTCTTCGTCTTTGAGAAGGGAATTTTCTTTGAGAAAGTTGAGGACGGAAACAGGATCGATCGTGATTCGTTTATCGACGAGATCCGTGATCGCTCGGTAGACTCGTCTGTGAAGATCCACATAAAAGTCTTCCGGAGCAATAGGGACATCAATGAGGTTATCCGCTCCTTTGAGAAGAAGGAATCCTAAGAAGGCTCTTTCGGATTCCGGTTCGTATAAAGAGTCGGACTGCATCGTCCCTTTAAAGAAGAATTACTCTTCTTCTTTTTTTACGTGAAGCGTAATTACAGGCTGGATTCCTTCTGCAAGGCGAATTTTGATCTTGTAAGATCCCAGACTGCGGATAGGCTCCGCGATCTCGATTTTTCTTTTATCGAGTTCGATTCCGTTCTTTTTTAAAATGGAAGCCACGTCCATAGGAGTTACCGCTCCGAAGAGTTTGTCTCCACCACCGGTTTTTACGATGATATCGTATTCTTTCCCGTTGATATTGGAGGAATAACCTTCCATCGCTTTTTTGCGTTTTTCACGTTTGAGCTCGCCTAATTTCTTTTGATGAAGAGCCGCTTTTGTATTTCCTTCGTTGGCGCGAACCGCGAGTTTTTTAGGAAAAAGGAAATTTCTTGCATAACCGTCCGCAACTTCCTTCAGGTCGCCTGCGTCTCCGAGGTTGATAACGTCTTTTTGTAATATCACTCTCATGTCTTACCTCAGTTTACCTTGTAAGGAAGAAGACCGATGCTTCTTGCTTTCCGGATCTCACGCGCGAGAACTCTTTGGTAACGTGCGCTGGTTCCTGTGATTCTTCTTGGAATGATTTTACCGCGGTTTGTGATAAATCTTTCGAGAAGCTCGATGTTCTTATAATTGATTTGTTTTGCAAGTTCGGGATCCGCAGTAAAGCGGCAAACCTTCTTCTTGTATTTATTCTGTTTTCTCTGCGGCTTTCCTTCCATTTCTCCGGAAGATTCGCCAGCCGATTCCGATCTCTCAGATCGTTCTTCTTTTACTTCATTCTCACTCATAAGTGTTCCTCATTAAAACGGTATGTCGTCATCACCATCCGGTGCAGGGCTGTAGTATTCCGGAGAGGATGGATACGAATTTCCTCCGGAAGATGCAGGTTCTCTTGTGGAAGAAGAAGAGTCGTCTCTGGAACCGAGTAGCTGAAAATTCTCCACTACGATTCGGATACGAGACGCTTTTTTTCCTTCGGGAGTTTCCCAAGTGTCCTGCTTCAGTCGACCTTCAATCGCTATCTGTTTGCCTTTTTTGCAATACTGTTGAATGATATCAGCCGGTTTTCCCCAGACTTCACAATCGAAGAAATGAGACTCTTCTCTTTTTTCTCCGTTAGACACATAGGTCCGGCCATTGGCCAAAGAGAAATTGACGAGAGAAGTCCCGTTGATCGATTTGAACTCGGGGTCCCGCGTTAGGCGGCCGACCAGAGTCACTCTGTTGATATCATTAGCCATTGAGGCGAACAACCATGGAACGAAGAATGTTCTGGTTGATTAAAAAGTCTTTTTCCACTTTTTCAAGCGCCGCAGGATCCGCACTGCACTTGTAGTGATGAAAAATGCCCTGCTCTTCGTGTTTGATCGGATGCCAGAGTTTTCTTTGGCCCCAGTCTTCGTCGGAAGTGACGCTCACGGAATGTTTTTTCAAAGTCTCGACGATCTCTGACTTTGCAACTTCCCGAGAGCTCACACGTGTGATGGTGGTGAGTTCGTAGTTTCTCAAAAGTTTCCCCTATGGTTATAGCCCGCCTGCGATCCGCGACGAGCAGAAGAACCGATAATTTTAACCTATTTTTTGCGCTGAGAGCCCCGGGTCAAGGGAGAATTGGGCTTTAGATCCAGAAATGCCCTTTCTTCTTCCACCCTAAGCTTTGTGCCAAGTTCGGAAGAAAGAACCGCGATTTCTTGGAGGAATTCCTTGGCTTCTTTTCCCGTCACAGGCCGGATCTTGTGATCTTCTTTTTGGAATTTCCCGAAAATCGGAACGAGTTCCACCGATTCCAATACATTCTTTCGGATATGTAGAATCGCGATCAGATTGTGATTGAGATAGGAGTTCCTACTTCCAAAAATCAGGTTGCCAAGGGAATACAAAATCACTCCTCCCCTGTAAAATTCCACACCCTGGGGAATATGAGGATGATGACCGATGACAACCTTAACTCCGGAATCAATGAGAGCGCGGGCGATCTTTCTTTGATCCTGCGTGGGAACCGGGGAATATTCCACACCCCAGTGTAAAGAAACCATTCGAAACGGCGGACCGCTTCCCAAACGATCTCCGGCCCTTCTTTCAAAAAAAGAAGCTTGCAAAGAAGGCAAAAGAAACGGAGCTACACCCGACTTCAAAGCAGTCGCATAGTGTTCCTGTTCTGCGATCGCTGTGACCGAATGAATTCTCAAATCGCTTCCCTTCATACTCAAACTCAAAGGAAGCAAAACCTCGGGCAACTTTTTGCCCGCACCGATATTTAGAATTTTATTCTTATTTAATATATCCAAGGTCTCCACCATTCCCCTGGATCCGTGATCAAAAGAATGATTGTTACCGAGAAATACAAGATCCACTCCCAAGTATTTGAGAGAATCCAAATCCTTTTCGTGAGCGGTAAATACGTAGGCCTTTTTGGACTCTGCGGTTTTGGAAGCGACTACGGGGGTTTCCAGATTGACCATTCTAAAATCCACTTCTCCGAAAAGGGATTTTAATCCTTCGACCGGAGCAATTTCACCGTGTTTGTCAATCGTATCCCGAATCCCCCAATTGAACATAACGTCTCCGCCCGCGAGAACTTTGAGGAGTTCCGGATCCCGATTGTGTTCGGGATGTAAAACAGAATCAATTTTATCTTGAAGGATCGCAAGCGCGGAAGGAGATTCCGAATCCGCGACCTCGGAAGTGGAATTTCTCAAAAAGGAAAATTGGCAGGAGAATAAAAAGAATATCAGTCCGCAGGAAAAAAATTTTCGAATCTGAAAATGAGAAAAGGACACTGATGGTAGAATTTCAATTCGATCCGAGATTGGAAAGATTTTTTTCAAGATCCGATCGATCCGATCTCTTTTCAGGAAGAATGTCTTAAAAAACCGAACCCGATAAAAATGTAACCCTTCCCGATCAAAGAAACGATACAAAATTACTTTTTAAAAAACCCGTGAATCGTTTCTCCCTTCTCCAGCATCTTCAAAAACTCTTGCATCTTTTTTGTTCTTGTTTCGGGTTTTTTTGCGTTATAAATTCGAAACAAAATCGCATACCGATTTGCGGAATCGAGCTTTGTAAAAAAAGCGTTTGCTTTTGAATTCGTATTCAACAATTCCTGAAACTCTTTTGGTACCGCGGCTTTGCTCGCTGATGGATACGCAGAATCCCAGCGTCCGTCTTTTTTGGCCGCGTCGATCGCTTTGAGTCCCGGTGATTTCATCTTTCCGTCTGCGATCAAGTCTTTTGCCTTTTCGCGATTGATCTGGGACCAAAGACTCTTCTTACCTCGGATGGAAAATTTTTGGAGCCAATACGATTCATCGTATTTTTGTTTTTGACTGTCAATCCAACCGTAACACAAAGCGACCTCCAGAGCTTCCGCATACGTAACCGAAGGAATGTTGGAATCTTTTTTGGAAAACTTGATCCAAATCGAAGAATCCATCGTATGATTCTTTTTTAGCCACTGAGTCCATTCTTTCTTATCTTTGAAATACAGAATGGGAATGTCTTTTAAAAATTCATTCATACTAGATCAAGCGGCAATCAGTTCAAAATGTTCCTTACCGCTTTCTACCACTCGAAGTGGAATCTTAGAATCAAAGGTGGCGAACTTCAGTTTGTGATGCACGCTCAGAGCCAATAGATAAACGTCGGTGAGTTGTTTTGAATTTACAAGATTCCAATTTAAAAACAGACCGGGAGAATTGATGGAAATATTGTCCGGAAAAAATTTATGACCTTTTACCTTTAAGAGGGAATGGAGTATTTCGGAAACGACTTCCACTCCGCCGGGACTGCCAGGATACGAAGTGTTGCTTAGAATTCTTACCAAAGCATTTTGAGTAATGGGGCAAGTCGCCCAGCCTCGTCTCGATTTTTGATCAAACCAATTCCAAGCCGTCTCATGAAAGGTATGATTGGAATCACTGAGGGCGATCAAAACGTTCACGTCCAGAAGATATGCCATTTTAATTGTATTCCTCTTTGATCTGATTGATGATTTCGTTCGTAACCTTTCCGCCTTTTCGTTTTGGAAGAATCGGCCAGCCGTAACGGTTGGACTCAAAGGATTGCGACTTTTGCGACCTTGCATATTCTTCTTCCATCTTTAGGTTGTGTTCCAAAGCGGTAATGATCAAAACACGCATCGAAACCCCTCTTTCTGCGGCGGTAACCTTTGCCTTTTTATACAAAGTATCCGGAATTTCAAGGGTAGTTTTCATATATTTATGGTGCCATAAATATGGGTTTTTGCAATAAAAAAATGATCCAGTTTCGAAAAAAGAAATTTGAAACGAAAACCAAAAACTAAAAAAGGCAAACGATCGTCGCCAGGAAGTGAGCTTATAGACGGAAGGATTTGAGAAAGACTTTAGAGAAAAGTAAAGTAAGCGAACAAGGTAAGAAGCAGTCCGAACAAACCGATCGGCAAACCCGCGCGAATCATATCTTTAATTTCAAAACCTCCGACCGCATAAGCGATCGCATTCGGAGGAGTGCTCACCGGCAAAGACATCGCGAGCGAGGCAGAAAGAGCGATTCCCAAACAGACCTCAAGAAGATATGCTTCCGAACCGGGAAGGATGATAGCCGAAAGAGGAAATGCAAACGGCACCAACAGATTTGTAGCGGCGGTATTGGACATAAACGTACTAAGAAGCAACGCCAAAATACAAAGCAAGAATAATACACTTACTGCATATTCTGGTTTCGTAATGGATTTTAAGATCTCCGCAAACCAAAGACTCATCCCGCTCTGCTGTAGACCGACTCCGATCGCAATCCCGCCTGCGATCAAAAGCAAAACGGACCATTCCAAAGAATTGATATCTTTATCGTTCAAAATTCCGAACGCGGGCAATAAAAACAAAGGAAGAAGCGCGATCACACCTGCAGGAATTCCGTGTAAATTTTCGGTAAACCAAAGCGCTACGGTTCCTAAAAAGATCAGGGCCGCAACTCGAAACGAAAAGGATTTGGTTCCGCCTTCCGGTTCCGGAAATTCTATGACCAAGTCCAAGTCTCCGTCTTCGGGGAAAAGTTTGAGAAGAAGAAACCAAGCGAATAAAATTAAGATAATCACCAACGGAACCGCAAACAACATCCAGATTCCAAACGAAACCGTAACTCCTTGTTGTTTTAAAATTCCCATCGCAATGATGTTCGGAGGTGAGCCGATCGGAGTTCCCACTCCGCCTATGTTTGCCGCAAACGGAATTCCCAAAAGTAATGCCTTTCGAAACGGTTCTTTTTCGGGAAGCATTTGAAAGAGAGGAAACGAAAGAGCGATCATCATCGAAGTGGTCGCGGTATTGCTCATCCACATGGAAATAAATCCCGTGGTAAACATAAACCCGAGCAATACCTGATGACTTTTGATTCCGAATTTTCGAATGATTCTATTTGCGAGAAAACGATCCAAACCCGTTTTTACACTCCCCTTTGCTAAAACAAATCCGCCTAAAAAAAGTATAATCGAAGAATCCGCGATCGAAGCAAGAAAAACGGAAGGTGCCGTATTTTTTCCTTGAGTAAATTTCAAAGCGTCGATGCCGAGCGGGTTTGAAAAAAATAAAATTTCAACAAAAAGGATAAGGATGGAGGTCGCAAAACCCGGAATGGGTTCGATGACCCAAAAAATCGCCGCAAAGAAAAAAATACACAACATCAAACCGACGTGAAGTTGAAGAGAACCGATACCTATCCAATAAAAAATCGGAATTAGAACGACGAGCAGACAGGCAAACGTTTTAGAAATTTTTTTCAACATAAGTTTCGGATTTGTATGAGTATCGGATCGATAAAAGAAAATACAAGCAGAATGCGGATCTGTATCCGTAAGTCAAATTCTACAAAGAAACGTTCGACGATCAGATCGATTTCAACTCGATTTTATCAACAATGGATACATTCGATTTTGCAAGAAATCTCTTTCGAAAAAATTGTAGTCTTCCGACTTTTCAAAAGAAACATGGTATTCAATTACCTAATCCTATGTCTGATAAAGTTTCCATCATCATGCCGGTATATAATTCGGAGAAATTTATTTCCGAGAGTGTTCAAAGCGTTTTAAATCAAACCCATACAGACTGGGAATTGATTTTGATTGACGATCTTTCCAAAGATCAAAGCAAAAATCTCATGAAGGAATTTGCGAAATCGGACAAAAGAATCAATGCCTTCTTCAAAAAAACGAATTCGGGTTCCGCCGATACAAGAAACCACGGAATTCAAAATGCGACCGGTAGATACATCGCGTTTCTCGACTCGGACGATCTCTGGGATTCTTCGTTTTTGAAAGAACAAATTCAATTGATGAAAGATACAAATGCTGCTTTTTCTTTTTCCGCGTTCAGGGTGATTGATGAAAATTCGAATCCGATTCTCAAACCACAATGGATTGATAAGGAAAGAATCGATTACAAGGACAGTCTTTTTTACAATCGGATCGGCCTTCTCACCGCGATGTATGATGCACAGTCGATCGGAAAAATGTATTTTGACGTTTCACTCAAAAGTTTGAGAGACGACTATGCTCTTTGGTTGGATATTTTAAAAAAAACTCCGTTTGCCGTCGGAAATAAAAAAGTGCAAGCGAGTTATCGAGTTCGAAAAGGCGCCGTCACCGCAAACAAAAAGAAACTGATTCTTCCTCATTATAGGATGTTGAGACACAGAGAAAAAGTGAGTTTTTTTAGAGCGGCGTTTTCGACGATCGTATGGGGAATTTTCGGTTTAAAAAAATATTACCTGGATCGATCTTAAGTCTTTGATCTTTTTATCGGGCAAAATCATAAATAAATTTTGAAGCGACTTCTCTTGCTTCCTGAATGACATGATGCATATCCATATAGCGATAAGTGGCCAATCTTCCTAAAAAAGTAACACCTGATTGCTTCTCCAAAACTTCCTGATACTTTTGAAATTTCTCCATATCGGAAATCAGACGTTTTGGGTAATAAGGAATATCCGAGTCTTCAGTTTCTTTACTGAATTCCTTAAACCATATCGTCTTGTCGTTTTTTTCCCAAGGCATAAAATGTTTGTGCTCGTGAATTCTGGTCCAAGGAACGGATTCGTCGCAGTAGTTGATCACAGCGTTCCCTTGAAAATCACCTTCACCGTCCTCTCTTTCAAAGTAAACGGTTCTATATCCCAATTTACCAAAACGATAACCGAAATACTCGTCGATCGGACCCGAATAAAAAACGTGATCGTATTTTTGATTCGAATTTTCGGGATGAAACTTAACGCCAAGTTGAACGTTCACATTCGGATGATCCAACATCTTTCGAACTATTTCGGTATAACCTTCTTCCGGAATTCCCTGATAAGGATCGCTGTAATAGTTGTCGTCGTAATTAAACCGTATAGGCAATCGTTTGAGAATCGAAGCGGGCAGCTCTTTCGGATCGCAACCCCATTGTTTTTTTGTATAACCAAAGAAAAAAGCCTTATACAATTTCTCACCTAAGAATTTAAGAGCTTGTTCTTCAAAGTTAGAAGGCTCGTCGATAGTACGATCCGCCTGAAGATCGATAAACCGTTTCGCTTCTTCCGGATTTAAACTCTGCCCGAACAATTGATTGATTGTGTGCAAATTTACCGGTAAGGAATAAATCTGATTTTGATATTTCGCCTTCACTCTGTTTACAAAGGGCCGAAACTTTACAAAAGAATTTACGTAATTCCAAGTGCCTTCGTTATCCGTATGAAAGATATGAGGACCGTATCGATGAATCATCACGTCCGTTTTCGAATCTCTTTCCGTATGACAATTCCCGCCGATATGATTTCTCTGATCAATCACCGTAATTTTCGGAGGATTTTCCAGATTTACTGAGAGTTCGTGCGCCACGACGGCGCCGGAAAATCCGGCGCCGACAATTAAGATATCGGATGGATAAGACAAATTAACTTCTCCTAATATATCTACGAGAACTAAAAATCGAAAGTGCGGTCATAAACATTCGAAATGGAGAGATCAAAAACGCCAATCCAAAAAAGAACAAGGCCGAAATCCGACTCCCCTTTTTAAAGGATTCTTTCATATAAAAACGCATCTGATCGAACAGAAGACTTTTAAATAATCCGAACTGATACAACAAGCGATCGACCGCGGAAAGATTCGAATAAAAAAGTTTAGAGGAAGGTTCCTTTACTTTTTTGTATCTTTCTTTCGGAGGAAGTTCGATCACGGAATACGTTTTTGTCTGAGGCCGCACCTCGAAAGTTCCCATAAGAACCGGAACCTTTAGGATCGGAAATTTCAATGCAACCGAACACAAAAATTCAAAGTCCATATCGTAGTGATTTTTTCCGTTCATTCCCCCGACCGCTCTTTGCACCTCAGGTTTATAAAGATATCCGACGGGATTAAAACAATACGAATCGAAGTTCCACCAGAACATCATTCCTCTAAAAGAAGAGGAAGGGGTTTGCCTGCGCACAAAACCGTCCATCTGAACGAGAACATCTCCTAAGATAAAAAAAGGATCGGTTTTAAAATACTTGGAAACCGAGTTGAGTGCTCCGGGAAGCAAACGATCGTCCGTATTTAAATAAAGAATATAATTCCCCGTTGCAAGTTCAAATCCCTTATTCATCGCGTCCGATTGTCCTTGATCCGGCTCGCTGATCCATTTTAAGTGTTTGTACTTTTTTAAAATTTCAACGGTTCCGTCCTTCGAAGCGCCATCCATAATGATATGTTCGAAATTCTCGTAATCTTGATCTAAAACGTTTTGAATACAACTTTCAATTACATCTACGGATTGATAGGAAGGTGTGATGATGGATATTTTTTTATTCAAAGGATTTTACACAAAACTAGCAAATGCGTTTTCTAATCTATAAAACGAAAATCAGAATCAAAAAAATATATGAAATCATTTTTCCAATTTTAAAATCAAACGATAGAACGATATAAATTCGCCGTTCTCTCCGCGGTAAGATGCCAACTGAAATCGAGAATTCGTTTTTTACCTAAATTCAAAACCTTGTCCCGAACCGGACCGTCTTTCCAAGCGGTTTCCATGCTTGTTAAGAAATCATAAGATCTTGTCGGATTGAAATAAACAGCTGCATCGCCGCCCACTTCGGGAAGACTGCTTGAATTCGCCAATAAAGGCATACACTGATTTGTCATCGCTTCCAAAACCGGGATTCCAAAACCTTCGTAAAGAGATGGAAAAACAAAAACTCTCGCTTTTTTATATAAAAATTTCAATTCAGAATCGCTGACTTCTTTTTGTATGATGCGATTGCGAAGACCGCTTTCTTCGATCAAAGCAGATTCTTCTTTCAAAAAAGTTCCCCCGCCGGCACATAATAAAAATATATCTCTATTTTCATAAAGAAAAGGTGCGATGCTTGTTATAAAAAATTTAAAATTCTTATAACCGTCTCGGTTTCCTACAAAAAGAATAAAATCAGAATCCGGGATCGGAACCGATTTTTCGACGATGGAATTCGAATCATTCGTCGCTAAATAAATCACTTCTATCTTTTCAGGTGCAATTCCGATCATCGAAACGATATCTCTTTTTGTATTTTCCGAAATCGCTATGATTTTAAACGCTTTTTCAATCACCCTGGGTTTCGTTTTTCGAATCGGATCTCTTACTAAATAATCCGGAAATTTTTCATGAATCATATCATAAACCGTAAGAACAAAGGGTTTATCGTCTAATTCATCCAAAAAATAATCGAAGTAATACGTTGGGTGAAAGATATCAAAATCGTTTCGTTTGATATTACGCAGAGAATTCGGGACGTTGAGAAGATGAGTAATCCGATTTTTGCCGGGGATTTTAACAGAATGCGGATATTTTTCATCCAACCAGGAATTTTCTCTTACAGAACGGATATGTTCGTTTCGATTGATCCACAAAGATAAATTTGGTGAAACTCCAAAAGAAGGTTGAAATCGATAGCTCGATATCAACTCCGAAAAGTAACGGGAAATTCCTCCGAATCTTTGTAAGGAAAATATTTGGTGGTCGTAAAGAATTTTCATATTAGAAAAACATAATTAGCACTGCAAATAGATAATGATGGAAAATTCAGATCATTTATTTTTTTTGCAAAAGCAAATAATGATCAGACATTGTTTTTGGTTGTAGAAATAATCGAATCCAAAATAAATATAATTTTCGAAGCGGAGATTTAACTAAGAAGAAAAAAAAACTAGATATTTTTATTTTTGATAGAATATGAAACGTTCCGTTGGAATAAAAATATAAATTGAGTCTTTTAGAAATTTCGATTAGAGTTTTTTTCTGAAAAAATGAAATATGCTGACCACCTTCGAAAGCATAGTAAAACCAATCCTTCGATGCGGGTACCGGCTCCTGAAAAAGCTCCGTTGAAATGACAATGACCTCAGCATTCGTTTTTTCTAAAGTATCTTTTAGAAAAGAAATCGGATCTGCGGTATGTTCCAAAACTTCAAAGGCGGAAACCGCCTGGAATTTTTCTTCCTTTGAAAAATCGACACCAAACCCTTTCGCAAGTACATTCTCACAATAAGGATCAGACCAATAATAATCAAAACCTCGATCCCGCATCAGCCTGGTCATCATTCCATAACCGCCGGCAATATCGACAAAGGAACCCTTGCCTCTAAAAATTTTAAATAATATACATGCAAGCATTTCTGAAAAGAACAGATTTCTGCGGATTAGTCCCGTATCAGCATCGATAATTGCATCTCCATACGCTTCTTCTAACCAATACGGTTTCTCTGTTTGAAGCAATCCGCAATGGCCACATAAATAATAAGAAATCGTATATCGGTTTAATATTACTTCTTCAAAAGAAAACGAGGTTTTTTCAGAACAAATTCTACAATTCATTATAATTTCTTAATCAATTTTGCGGGATTTCCGGCATAAATACACTTTGGAGGAATATTCTTTGTTACAACGGAACCTGCTCCGACCACACTTCCTTTACCTATGATTATTCCAGCAAGAAGAATAGAACCGCTCCCAATCCACGCATCATCTTCAATTCGAATCGGCTTTTCTGTAATCGCCTGTTGACGCTCTTTTCCATTTTTTTTATATTCATGGCCTCGGGCGAGAACCATTACTCTATGTCCGAATGTAACAGAATTCCCAATTGTAATCGAGCCCAAATCATCACCTGCATTCAGAAGCGTATCCACCAAAAATACATTGTTTCCAATTTGAATATTTTTATGTCCGTTATATATCTTAAAACCTTTTTCATAAGTGGTTCCTTTGCCAACGCTTGCAATTTTTTTAAAATGCCAAGAAGAACTGCGAAAATCTCTACGCTTGATTATAATTCGATTGAGTATTGTTTCAGGTAGAATTTTTTTTAGTAATCTGATCATATTAAAAATTTATCTTTCTTATTATATAAGTAACAACTTTTCGGATCCATGAGGAGGAACTAAAATACTTCGATTCAATGTAAAGATCGAAATTCTCATTTCTAACGATAACTGAAGGAGACAAAATTTCTTTTGGAAGTTCACCAACCCCGATCTTTCCACGCGGATCGTTAGTAGAATTTGTATGACTTGATTGTATCCCAAATCCGATATTCTGAACAAGATTGATCGGAGGATTGATTGCAAATGCGTTCAAGATATTGAGAGTATATACCCATTGAAAGTCCCAGGTATCGATATTGCCAGCATATGCTTTTCCAAAATGTTGTTTCCAGAATCTTTGAACCTGCGTTGGACTATTCTTCCAAGGAGAAATCGCTTCCTGATTCCATATATCCGGATCTCTTAAATATTCTTTCCAAGCTCTCCTCCAAGTCGCCCAACCCCAAACCTGCGGATACCGAGAGAAATAGATATTCCTCTTTTCAGTTTTGTCTATAAAAGGAATAAAATTTGTTCCACTAATATGCATAATACGAGTATGATTTCGATATTCGTTTAACATAATACTACAGAATCGAAAAAAATCTTCAGAGGGAAGACAATCATCTTCTAAAATAATTCCTTCTTCTTCATTTTCAAAAAACCAGTCTATACCCTTGGAGACAGCGAGTCTACAACCGATATTTTTATCTCGGTAGAGAGTTTTGATCTCACAATCCCAGTCAATCGACTTAAAAATCGAACGAACTTCTTCACAGAAGATTGACTCGGCTGGTCGACTTTCACGAGGGCCATCTGCAGCAACATAAAGACGAGTAGGTCTCATTTGTCGAATCCGATCAAATACGATTCGAGTTTCTTTCGGACGATTGAAAACTAAAAATAGAACCGGAGTTTGAATCATTGAAATCTTTAGCGTCTCAACAAAAATTTAGCGGTCCTATAAGCAATTTTATACAAGATATAAAAGAACTGATACAAATAATGAACATTGCCTAGACGAAGTTTATACTGTTTTTTCATTGCTTTATCTTCGGGTTGAAATGCTGCGAAAAGACCACCACCCTCTAAAGATTTCGCATCTTCGTGATAAACTTGTATCGCGTAAAGTTTTTCTACTTTTTTAAATTTCGCCTTTGCGAAAAGAAAACGAAACCAGAGGTCAATATCCATTACATAGCGCAATGTTTCATTCAGTCCACCGACTCTCTGAAACAAGGATTGAGTAAAAAAAACAGCCGGTTGTGGAGGAGCGATCTGCTTATATAACATTGAAAAGATTGTAGGCTTAGGAGGTTTTTGCCTCCATAATTCAGTGCCATTTGAATCTAATGCAATTGTGTCTCCGACCAATACTTCCGTTTTAGAATCAAAGTGAGAGAATACATGTTGAAATACATCATCGGAAATATAATTGTCATCAGAGTTGATCCAAGCAAAAATACGACCGATTCCTTTGGAAAATCCTTTACTCAAAGCATCACTTTGCCCTTTATCCTTTTCTGATTTCCATCGATACGAAACTCCAAGACATTTTAAAAATTCTGAGTCCTTTCGATTTACGTAAAATTGCAAATCATAATGATTCTCTTTCTCACAAAATTGACGCAGTTGTTCTTCGTAATTTTGGATAATTTCAACGGATTGGTCTTTAGAGCCTCCATCCATGATGACAAAATCAATCCAAAAATCACCTTTTTGAAAGATTACGGAACGAAGTGTCTTTTCGATAAATTTGCCTTGATTGAAGGAAGGGGTAATTATAGAAATGATAGATTCTAACTGCATACAAATTTGAATGATAACTTATTTGATTTTTTTATTATGGACGAATTTAGAATTTGGTCTGTAAAACTCTTTCATTATTTTGAAAAACTAGTTAAACAGACTCTTTCTTCATTTGAATTTCTAGGCAAATAGACCGTATAAAAAGAGCCTTTCAAACAGTAGATCTCCCGATTTGATAGATTACACTTTTCAAGTTCTGCACGTTTGCGGTTTACTCTAAATTCGTAATCTTTTTCGTTATAATTATCTAAATTCACACTTTTCACAAGGGTCCAAAAGACCAATTTCAGATCCTTATCGAAAAAAAGAGGATTTACAAATAGCTTTCTAAAAACACGTAAATCTTTTTCTTTATCAAATATTTCCGTAATTACATGTATTTGATTATAATTCTTGGTTTTGGCAAATATTAATAATCTAGAACCGGAATTCCTAATTTTATTAAAATTTGCAATTAGATACACCAAGGAAGTTCCCAAAATTAGGATCGATATGATAACTCTTATATTTGCTAATTTCATTCTGAAACGTCCAAAAAATACACGCCTTCTACTACCCGAACCAGATTTTTATTTTCTACGTTCCAATAGGTAAAATTATCCTTTTTCAAATGAAAGAATCGAACACCTCTTTTTTTTAAAGAATCGAGAAGCTCTTTTCCAAACAAAATTTTTCCATCGATCACTTTATAATTCTTAGGTTCGATATAATGAATTTTTCTTTTAAATTTGGTTCCAAAATACGGATATATCCATGTGTCAAAGCTCGCCACATAAGCAATCGGCTCCTCTTCCGGAACGTATTGGTTCAAAAAAGCCCACGATCCGCTACCCATTTGATTGTAGTAATTCATAACTGATCTTTCGTTCGATTCAAAATTCATTACGAAATCCTTCATGCGAAACGGTTCACTGTAATCCGCGAAAAGAGTTGTAAAAAAGTTAAAACCGAGAATAAAAATCGTAAAAGCAAAAACCAATTTTTTCTTAAATCGAAGTCTTGCGATTAAGGTCATTCCGAACAGAATTCCAAAGATCGAAGTCAGCTGAAAAAGTCTGTAGTTCCACGGAGTGAGATAAAACGTGAAGTATAAAAACTGTATCGCCAAACTGATCAAAACGATGGTAAATAACAATCGGTCCTTCTTTTTTTTGGAAAAAGGAAAACGAACGAGCGCAAAAAGATAACCGATCAATCCCAGTGAAAAAAACTGGATCCCGAAGCTAGACATATTGGTCGAATCCGCCTGATACTCGTTTGTTTTGAAATCAAGAATTCGCGAAGGAAATTCACCCAAATTGATTAGAAAGATCGACAAATGAGATCGGAAAAGTTTTAGAATCGAGGAAAGCAAACCGGCACTTTCCGTTTTTCCAGTCGCCGATTTGGACATACTAAAAATCAAATCTAGCAATTCTTCGAAATTTTTCAGATACCAATAACCGGAAATGACGGAAGCGATACCGATAAACAAAGCGATCTGCAAAAGCAGCTTGTTCTGATACTTCTCGTATATCAGAAAATATACTAGAAACGCCAGGAGGATCACGAAGACATACATGACCGCGACGGTTTTCGAGGATAAAAGCAATCCCAAAGAGATTCCCAAAAAAACGATCGAAACGCTTTTTCTCTTTAGGATAAATTCGTATATAAAGAATATGCTCGCAAAAGCGTAACTCACTAAAGTAATATGATCCTGATTCGTCTGAGTTTGAATCAATACCATCGGAATGTGAAATACGATCAAGGCACCACAAATACTCAGAAACGAATTCAAATTCTGAAGTCTTAAAAATCGATACGAAAGCAGAAATAGAAGGATCGCCGAAAAAAACTGAGTGCTATTTAACAGTGCATCATTTTCCAAAAATACGACAAACCAAAACGCAAATAGTTTAGGACCCAAAATTTCCGAATTCACCCAATAATTCGGCGTTTCAATCTGAGTAAGAATCTGGTGTTCCTGATACCAGGAAACAATCGGATGAAGATGATAAACCATCTCGTCCCAAACGTAATTCGGAAAAAAATAAACCTTACCGAATAGGATCAAAAGCTCTATGATAAAAACCAGTGATAGGATCTTTTCAAGATTCCTAAATAGAGAAGTTTTATTTTTCCGCCAACGGACAATTCTATCCTGAAAAAGTCTGTAAAGTGCAGGAAGATCCTTTCTATAAAAAAAGAAAATAGCAGAACTAAATACACCGTTAAAAATGAATAAATTAAATGCGGTTAAATAAGGACCAAAGACTCCAAAAAGCAAAACACTCGTAGAAATTTGCGTAATAAACAATAGATAGGAGGTGATTAACAAATAGAAAATCGATCGATTTTTCTTATTGATTCCATAAGCAAGTGTCATCGAAGCGAAAAAAACGTAACTTGTTAAAAGCAGTAAATTGAGCATAAATTTATAACAAAAAATATTTTATAATTATCTAGTAGAGAACAAATAAAACCTGGAAAGTCCCAAGGCGACAAGATCGCCTAAAACGGAAATGAGCCTATGGATCATCGCAACGGTAATCACGATCGATTCATCTGCAATTCCGGTCAATAGAATAACCAGAACCGCTTCCTTCACACCCAAACCGCCCGGCGCTCCCGGTACAACAAATCCGATGATCCAAGAAATCACAAAGGCACTTACACATTGAATCGAAAAACTCAAACCGAGAGGAATGTCAAAAAGCTCGGTAAAGATCAAAAGCAAAGTGAAAGTTAAATTTACAAAAACTAACGAATAAATGATCGAAGTGGTCAAAATCATTTTAAAAGAACGTTTATCAAAAAGCTGTAGAAATAAGCTGCGTATCTTCTCGGATTTATAAAGCAACAAAAAGGAAGTGACAGAAAGAATCAGAAGCAAGGCCACAAAAATCCACAACCTCTCCTTGAAGACGAGAAATGTCAATATCAGGGACTGATGGTTCAATGCCAATGCGATCAGGATCGCCACAAATAGACTGATCCCAATTTCCAAAAAACTGGAAAACGCTATATTCGCATGGGAAATATTCATCTTATTCGCAAGAAAGTTTCGAATCACAAACTCCATTACGTTTCCCGGGAGATACTTTCCGATATTTGCTTTTGTATAAACATAAAGAATATCAGGGAACGGAATCGAACCGGGTTTTGAAACCGTAAATTCCAAAATGATTTTCCACGCGTAGCCCATTAAACAAAAGAAAAAACCGTAAAACAACGGAAGAACAAGAAAAAAGAATAGTAAGGTTTTTAGATTGAATTTCCAAAGAATCGACCAGTCGTATTGTATCAGAATTTTCGAAAGAAAAAAAAACGAAACAAAGGTGATTATATATCCGCTGAACTTAAGATAAAATTGCGGCTTTTTGAGATTAGAAATGAGCTGTTCCAAATTTTTTACTTATTCAATCTGCTTCCGATTTTTTTTGCCGGAACACCTGCGACGATATCCCAATCTTCAACCGTCTTTGTAACGACTGCTCCGGCGGCGACAATCGCACCTTTACCGATTTTTTCGACGGAATTCATGATAATAGAACCGGCTCCGATCCAAGAATCCGATCCGATCACAAGCGGGGATCTACTAATCTTCCAGGAATTTTTATCTTTTTGAGTGATCTCATGAGTATGAGTCTCGATCAGACAATTTTGACTGATCCATACGTCGTCTTCGATGACGATTCCGCCGCTATAATCGATCTCAACGTTGTGATTGATCGAAACTCCTTTTCCTATCGATAACTTTGAATTCATGCAAGTTTTGTATTCCAAGCTGAAATCCGCTCTGATAAAAAAACAATTGTGCCCGACCGACAAACCATTTTTAGATGGGAATAGAATTCTAAAAAGTAAATTACGAATATTTAATAGAGGAGGAAAATCAAAAATAGGAGAGGCGACAAAAACCTGAAAAAAACGTTTAATCAGTTCGCCGATAAAAAAAAGATATTTCATTTTTGGCCTGTGATCGTTTCTTTTTGGTCCACATCGGGATAGCTGATTAAAACAGCTCTTCTTCGTCCATGAAACACAAAAAGACTCCCCGCGGCTACGGCTGACGCTCCGCTGACTATACCGTCCTTTAGGTGTTCATAAGATCCGGCGCCGCCACTTGCAATTACGGGAATCGTGACCGATTTGCAGACTTCGGAAAGTAACTCCAGATCGTAACCTTCCATCATTCCGTCCCGATCTATATTGTTTAATAAAATTTCACCCGCTCCGAACTCTTCCGCCTTCTTAGCGATTTCAGTAACGGAACCACTTACCGCTTTGGATCCGCATCGGGTAAAAACCTGATACTTTCCCAACCAGTTCTTTTTAATATCCAGAGAGATCACGATACTCTGACTTCCAAAAGTTTCGGAGACCTCTCTGATGAGAGAAAAATTTTCCAGCACTCCTGTATTGATCGAAACTTTTTCAGCGCCCGCCTTTAATATTTCTCTTACTTCCGAAAGCGAAGTGATTCCTCCTCCGACTCCGAAGGGCATCAGGCACTGATCCGCTATCGTTTGAATCACCTCTAGGGAAGGAATCCGTTTCTCCTTAGTCGCAAGAATGTCTAAAAAGATAAGCTCATCCACTTCCTTAGTATTGAAAATCTGCACCGCATTGATCGGATCACCGACATATTTATGGTCTTTAAACTGAACTCCTTTCACAAGACCCTTGCCGCTTAAAAGTAAAACAGGAATGATGCGTGGAAGTAACATATTAGTATAACTTATTCGAATCTAAGATGAGGTTTGACAAATTTCACGACTTTTTGATAAAATTCTCGATCACTTTCAATCCAATCTGATGACTCTTTTCAGGATGAAACTGAGTGCCGTAAATATTTTTCTTCTGTACCACCGAAGAAAAGTCATAGCCGTATTCGGTTTCGGCGACTGATTCGTCTTCGATCTCGCATTGTACGGCATAAGAATGGGTAAAATAAAATCTTGATACGTCCGGAACTTCTTCGAGAAGAATGGAAGCTCTCCGTATCTTAATCGAGTTCCAACCGACGTGCGGAATACGGTATTGATTCTTAACCGAATCGAAATTGAATTTTTTCGTATCTGCATCAATCCACCCGAGACCTTTCACATTGCCTTCCTCACTCGAACGTGTCAACAGCTGCATTCCGAGACAAATTCCTAAGATCGGGATTTTTTTTTGGAGAACTGCATAATCCAAAGATTCTCTGAGACCTCGATCGTTTATGTTTTTCATTCCTTCCGCAAAATGGCCTACTCCCGGCAAAATCAACCGCGACGCGTTCTGAATCTCATCGGGATCGGAAGAAATTACGGAATCATACTTCATCCGTTCGAACTTCATTTTTACGGAACGCAGATTCCCCATTCCGTAATCGACGATCACCACCTTTTGATCATTTGAAATATTTTTCATAAAGAACTGGGGTTACCAATTTCAGAGAAACCATCAAACGGATTGGAATCTTAAAATACTTCAGAATATTCTCGCTCGTAAAATAATCCTTATAAGTCTTATTCAGACTATTATAATATTCTAAAAATTCAGACTTTGTTATTCCGAGTTTCCGCACACAGTAATCGACAATATCTTCCTTAACGTCCGGCTCTCGTTCTATCTGGGCCAGAGCTTCTTTTTTTGTCAGAAGCCCCGACCGCACGGGACCGGACAAGGATATCTTTCGTTTATCGATTCCAAATTTATGAAACTGATAATAACCGAAAGCGAATTTCGAATATATATTTTCGTAATGATGACCGCCGTAATCCACCCAACCATACACGTCTTTTAGAAGTGCCTTGGCTGTAAATTTACTATATTCCACATAGTTTAAAAAAGGAATCATTTTGATTCTTTTGATAAACATATATTTAAACAAACTTACTAAACTCAATCCCGGATAATGCTTCAGTTTAGATTTTCCGAATATCTTTTGAATCGTATTCACATACGTTCCGTCGATATAACTCCATTCTTTTGGAACCGTTCCCTCTGTTTTAAAGGATTGACCGCCTAAGATGTATTTGATGTTTTCCTGATCGGCGATTCTGTACAAGGTTCCGAAAATAGCAACATCCGTAGGCGCCTCGATACAGGGAACAGAAGCTTTTAAAAAGGAAATCTGCAGTTCTTTGAATTCCTCCCAATCCACTACGTATGTTTCCAGATCGACATCGAGAGCATCGGTAATCGCTTTGATATTCTTAACGGATTGATCCGTATTCCAACCGTTATCAAAATGAACCGCCAAGGGACGAAGACCCAATTCCTTTGCTAAATGCAATGTATAAGAACTGTCCGTTCCCCCGCTGATACCTACGATACAATCGTAGTTTTTTCCGATTCCGTCCTTTTTGATCTGCCTCAAAAGCTGATTCAATTTTTCGCGAGTTTGTTCCGCACCGGGATAGGACTTCATGAGCAAATCATGACTTATGCAGAAATTACAGATCCCTTCCGAATCAAAACGGATCGAGGAAATCGTAGTATCGCACAAACATCTTGTACACATTCTATAAGTGGAAGTTTTTTGCATATCGGTTGATTCTAAAATTCTATTTTCCTTCTTCCATATCAAACAGCATGGCAAAAAGAAGAAATTGAAATCCCGATATAAGAAGAAGAGCGGTGAATATCGATCTCGACGGAGTTACGAAATGTCCGCCGTAAAAGAAATAATCCACCGCCAAAGTGATCCCGGATAGCAGGCCCACCGGAATCAGGAAAAATGAAAAATAATAAAACATGACCAGCGGATGAAAATCTCTGTATATGTATTTAAACTTAAGTCTCCATAAAAAATTCTTCAAAAGCATAGGAGAAACCTTCATCGCATATTGGAATCCTTTGATCTGCGACTGTCGTTCACCCGGTAGATAGATGGCCGTCCTAGGAACATCTTTGATTTTGAACCCGTACGCATTCATCCGAATCAAAAAGTCCATCGGATATCCGTATCGCTTCCACGCCCTCTTCCAGTTTATCGTAAGAATCGCGCGGCGAGAAATCGCGGTATATCCTTCCACCACGTCCATGGTTTTGTAATACCCCGAAGCGATTTTAGTGAGCGCGGTGATGAGAATATTTCCAAGCAGACGGGACTTAGGCATTTTCGACAAAGTGTCTTCCAGTTTATCGAGAATAAAACGGTTTCCCTTAACGTAATCCGCTTCGCCGTCTATAATCGGATCCAAAAAATGGGAAACCTCCGATAGATCCATCTGATGATCTCCGCCCACTACGATCGTAATATCAAAACCGTCTTCTGCGGATTGCAGATATCCGGTGATGATCGCTCCACCTGGTCCCTGATTTACGGTATGTTTTAGCAGTTGGATACGTTTATCTTTTTTCGCGCAGTTTAGAATCACATCGTTTTGTTGATCCGGACTACAATCATCCACTACATAAATTTTATCGATAACCTTTGGTACGTTGCTTAGTGTCGGTTCGATCAATTTTTGTTCGTTGTATGCAGGTATGACGAGAGATATTTTTTGCTTTTTATACATTGTTCAGCTTAACTCTTTTTTGATAATATTTGAAATGAATTCAATGTCCAAGAGGCGAAGTTCGGGAAACATCGGAAGGCTCAATATCTCCTCACAGCACTCAGCTGCGACAGGAAAGTCCAGTTTTGTGTATCCCTCTTGTTTATAAGCGTTCAAAAACGGAAGCGGAGTCGGATAGTGAATCGAGGTTTCAACTCCGCCTTTTTTGAGAGCCGATTGCAGCTGCGATCGTTTTGCGCTTCGTATTACAAATAAATGATACACATGTTTAACATTCTTTGCTTCTTTTGGAAGAAGCAAATCAAGATTCTTCAGCTTTTCATGATATGTTTTTGCATTCGTTCTTCGATCTTCGGTCCATTCCTTGAGTCTGGGAAGTTTTACGTTCAAGATCGACGCCTGGATTCCATCCATTCTACTATTACGACCTTCGAGAACGTGATTGTGTTTTTCTAATTGTCCGTGATTGGCGATCATTCTTGCTTTGGAGGCGATTTCGTCATCTTTGGTAACGATACAGCCTGCGTCTCCGTAGGCTCCGAGATTTTTTCCGGGAAAAAGACTGAACGATCCCGCGTCCCCGATCGTACCGACGAGTTGTCCTTCGTATTCCGCTCCATGAGCTTGCGCACAATCTTCTATGACATACAAATTATACTTACGTGCCAATTTTAGAATCGGCCCCATATCCGCCGGATGTCCGTAAAGATGCACCGGTATGATTGCTTTCGTACGATTCGTTATTTTTTTCTCGATAAGATTTGTATCGATGGTAAAATGATTTTCTTCAATATCCACAAACACAGGTTTCGCACCCATGCTTGATACGGCTTCGGAAGTGGAGATCCAGGAAAGCGCGGGAACGATTACCTCATCCTCCGGACCGATTCCAAAGGATCTTAGTAGAATTTCCAAAGAATCGGTGCCGTTGGCACAACTGACGCAGTGTTTGATTCCGAGATAGTTTGAAAATTTCTCCTCGAATTCTTTGATATCGACATTACTCGAGCCGCCGATAAACGCCGTTCTCGCGATCGTAGAGTCTATTGCACGATCGATTTCCCGATTCAAATTTCGATATTGTGTTTTTAAATCGACAAAGGGGATCTGTCGCGGGGATTCAAAACCAAGAACCGCTTCCGGAGCGATCACAAGACCGTTTGATTTTAGATATTCCGGATTCGCGCTCAGAATCTTTGCATCGATCAATTTTGCAGCCAATTCCATAATCTGAAAGTGTAAATCCGACCAGGATTGATTTTCAGAGAGAGTGAGATACGCGGGTGTTTTTACGATTCTGAGCTGGTTCAATATTCGAAATAAAAAATCGCCATCGGAAGAATTCTTTTTTTCGTATAAAAGTTTTAACAAAGGAACCGAGGCGGAAGTGATCCAAGCGGATTCAGTATCCGTCAGGAAGTTTAGAATTTTGTTATATTCTTCGTTGGCGGATTTCCCGTTTTTCTCTTCAATCGCCTTTAAAATGAATTCTATATCTAATATAAACTGCTGCGACATTCTATTTCTCTAACTTAAAATTGATTCTATTTAGATTGCAAAAATGTACGTTTTCAGAAAAGTCGCGCCGATTTGTTTCCAAAAAAAGTATATCTCCAAAACGATCGAGAATCGAGTCGGACTTTTCAAATCAGTCATAATCGATCTTTCTCAAAAATTCAGCAGGATTTCCTTTTACGATCGACCTTTTCGGAACATTCCGAGTTACCACGGATCCGGCGCCCACAAGAGAGCTTTTACCGATCGTCACTCCGGGAAGAATCGTAGAATTCGCGCCAATCTTTGCGCTTTCTTCGATGACGACGCCGACTAAGGCATCCTTAACTCCGGGAGATCTCGGATATTTTGCGTTCGTAAGCACACAATTAGGTCCTAACCATGCGTTCTTTTTGATCACGCAAAATTCCGGAACAAATACCTGCGAATGAATTCGAACCCCGTCTTCGATGGTGACATGATGTTCGATGATAGAATGGGTTCCTATGCTGACATGATCTCCAATCGTATTCAATTCGCGGATGTTCGTCTTGTTCCCAGTTTGGAATCCGTTACCGATTTTATTACCCGCGTAAATCACTGTGTGAGAACGGATGATGCTGTTATCTCCGATATAAGTAAATTCCCCCGAATACCCTTTGAATGGACTTCCTATGATGCAATAATCCTCAACAACCACATTCTCGCCCAAAACTACGTTAGGATGAATGATGGCCGTACGGGCGATAGATACGTTGTTCAAGAATTACGAATCCCTAATTTACATTCTTTGGGCTGAAATCTAAGGAAAACTTCTTTACCGGTTTCGATGGATTCATACATCGCCATGATCAATTCAAGACTTTTGCGACCCTTTAGGCCGTCTACCAACGCGGATTTTTGATTTATAATACAGTCCACAACGTGTTCGTAATAAGCCTGATGCCCGTATCCGTAAACATTCGGAGGATTGACGGAATATTTTTCCATGATCTGTTTATCTTCCTCCGCCTCTTTAGCAAACTTCCAAGTTTGGATATTGTTCACCGCAAATCCTCCGATCACTACGGAACCCTTTTCACCCAGGATGGAAATAGAACCTTCCAAATCACCCGGTCTCGCAGCGGTAGTCGCTTCCACGATTCCCAAAGCTCCGTTTTTAAATTTGATCGTCGCTACCGCTGTGTCTTCCGTTTCTATGTTCACTAAAGAAGTGTTACTTCGGGCAAACACGCTTTCCACGTCTCCCATCATCCATTCCAGCAAATCGATATGATGACTGGCCTGATTGGTAAGTACACCACCGTCTAAAGCCCAGGTCCCGCGCCAGGAATCCTGATCGTAGTATTCTTGTGTTCTGCACCACCGAACGCGAATGGTTCCCATAACCAATTTGCCAAACCGTTTTGCCTCTAAAGCCTCTCTTAATTTTAGAACCGGAACGTTAAAACGATTTTGTTTTACTACAAACAGTTTACAGCCGCTTTCATCACAAGCTTGAATCATTGCATCCGCGTCTTCCAAGGTCAAAGCCATCGGCTTTTCAACTACGATATGTTGATTGTATTTTGCGAGTTGAATGACATGTTCCGCATGATAACCGCTTGGAGTCAATACGACGACAACGTCGATTTTTTCCGTACGCATCATTTCGTGCATATCCGAATAAGCCGGGATCTTGTATTTCTGTCCTAAACGTTCGGCTTTTTTCAAATCGATATCGCAGACAGCCGCCAAACGAGCATTCTGGATCGCCTGATTTCCCAGCAGATCCGAATGACGAACGCTGATTCTTCCGCAACCGACTAAGGCAAAATTTAACATAGATTCCTTGTATAACAATTGAAGGTTTAAAACAAATAGTAAGACAAAATCCGTTTCGAACGGTGATGAATTTAGAATTCTTTTTAAAAATTTTCTTAAGAAAAAAGAACTCTAAGAATTTTGAACAGAACTTTTTTCCCGATCAAAACGACCACACGCAAAGAAAAAAAAGGCGATCCAACCTCCTTAACAATCGCCCCCCAACCTTTTTTCGCGTTAGGTCCCAATTGATAAGTAGAAGCGGAAAATCCCATCTGGTTTTTGTTCAGATCCTTTTGGAGCTTAAAAAAGGATAGATATCTTTCGGATTGTCTTTCGGGAGAATATTCTTCCAACATTCGAATTCGTCCCTGTCTCCCTTTTTCCCTTCTTTCTTTTTCATTTTTCAAAGAATGAAGAATTTTAAGAGCCAATGATTTCGGATGCAGGTCGTCTGCGACGTAGCCAGTCCTTTCATCCACCACGTCCACGATCCCCCCCACGGGAAAAGCGATCACGGGAGTTTCGCAGGAAAAAGCTTCCAGCATCGTATTGGGAAGATTATCCTCCAAAGAAGGCAGAATAAAAACATCCGCCGAAGAATAAATTTGCGACAGAATAGTTTCGTCTGAAATAGATCCTAAATTCGTATGAGGAATCTTGAGCGTTTTTAATTCCTCCGCGCTATGTCCAAATAATAAAACATGGATCTTACCTTGATTCATGAGATCGTTCCAAATCGAATCCCGGTCGCAATATTGAAACGCTTCCAAAAGTTCCTTAAAACCTTTTCTCTTTTCAACCAAGGAGTCCGCTCCAAAAAGTACAACAAATGTATCCTCCGTAAAACCAAATTCTTTCCGTTTCCGTTCTCGCGAAGAAGCATTATACAATTCAGTATCTATGGAATTTGGAATGCATTCAATCAAAGAATTCTTAAATAAGGAACTTGATTTCGCCTGCTTGTAAATCCATCGACTGGGAGCTATGATCGAAATTCGATCGGACAACAAATCAAGTTTATCCAATAAAGATAAATGGGGAATCAAAGAATGAAACGTCCGAATTTGCGGACATTCACTGCAATTATCCATAAAATGACGACACCCTGCGGTATAATGACAACCCCCTGTGTAAGCCCATTCGTCGTGAAGAGTCCATACTAAAGTTTTTTTTAAATCCAATAAAGAACGTAAATTTACGGGTGATAAGAAATAAGCGACCCAATGCAAATTGATGATATCGCTAGATTGGATATCAAAATTCTGACTCAAATCGTATCCGGGATAGGGGTAGGAAAATAAAGTATTGGAAAGAGAAGTTCTATTTTTTTGAATATAAGCTTGTATCAATTCATAGGAAGCGTTTGAATATGCGTTTTTAAAACTTTGTCGTGTTCCATACATCGGAACCTGTTTCACTCTTGCGTCCGAACTACTTTTATATCTACAAATGATCTTAGAGTCGGAACCTGCCGATAGCAACCCTTGATGCAAGCGATACATCGCTCTTGCCGCACCGCCGGAAATATCGTTTGTCCCTACGATCGATATTTTCACAACGGTTTACGCGCCTCCACAAACAGAGAATCCGGTTTACGCACGGATCCATCTGCCTCTATATCCAAAAGATAATCGTTAAAATTTTCGATATTCGATTCATTTGCGTTTCTTTTTTGTGGATTTACAAACCCGGTCTGCAAAAGCGCATCTTTTAAAGAATACTCGTCATACATCCAATAATGAATCTCGCCCGACAACCGAAACTTTCCAATTTCCGCCATTTCAAGCGAATAACCCAAACAATTCAGAAAAAACGATTTCAATTTTCTTAATATTCTAAAATAGAACGGCATCAAAATCCGAACGTTTACGAAATCGGAAGATCTGATTTTATCCAGGAACTGTTTTACCTCGGCTCCCAAACGTTCGATTAGATAAGCTTCCGCTGGAATGTTTTTCTGTTTCCAGTAATCCAACATCTCGCCACCGGAACGATTTCTTGCGACCTGATCAAAGAGCTCCAGAAGAATCCACTGGTATCGATTCGCAGCATCCGAGTCCCCCTTCCTAGCCAGGTCCATCTGTTTCCCATATTCAGAGATGATCATCTCCAAGTCGGGAACGACAACACGAAGAATCCCTCCTGGCTTCAAAATACGAAAACAATCCCGAAGAAAAGCGGCTCCCGCTTCTTTAGAAAAGTGCTCCAAAATATGAGAGTGATAAACGACGTTGGCGGAAGAATCGACGAGCGGAATTCCTTTGCTTAAATCGTGTTGAATTACGGTCGGCCCGCTTTTTATAAAATCAATATTCTTCCAAGAAGAATGATAACGATTTCCGCATCCTAAATTTACGAGCATTATTGTTTTATAGCCAATCTACAGGTATAATCGACACGGTTAAGAAAAATTTTCACTTTTTTGCGTTTGATGTATTCGTCTACTGCTTTTCGAGCGCCTTGCCAATGACCATAGTCATCAATGATCAATACACCGCCTTTTACCAATAAAGGAAAAAGAGTTTCCAGCTCATGCAATGTTGAATTATACCAATCAGTGTCCAATCTCAAAATGGCTATTTTTTTTAACTTTTTATGAGGTAAGGTATTCTCCACTTTCCCTTTAATAAAATGGATTTTATCTTTTGGATATTGAGTGCCGTATAAATTCTCCTTAACTCGTTCAATCGGTGCGTATGCCCACATCGTATCATCTTCGGTTTTCTTTTTTAAATCTAAATACGATTTTGCATTTTCTCCGATAATGGATACGTCCTCGGAAGAAGCGGGGCTCATTCCGTCAAAAGTATCGAATAAATACAACATACGACTTGCTTTCAAATGCATCAAGCGGTACGCAGTGGCCATCATACTTCCTCCCCGCCAAACTCCGCATTCTACAATATCGCCTTCGATTTTATTTTTCACAACGTAATCTACGGATTTTAAAAGGCTATAAAGTCTCTCGGGTGAGGTCATGGAAAAGGAAGAAACCTTACGGATGATTTCTCCGATATCCTTCTCAAAATCGATCGGGAGATCAAAATCGGAATTGATTTTATGTTTAAACAATTTTTTAATTATTTTTTTACCAAAATTCAAGGTGGCACCTATCTATTTACTTTATTAAGACAAATTTCTTTAACACTCGATTCAAAATTCCTTGGTTCAAATTCATTACTTCAAGAAAAACTTTTAAAATATACGGTTTGATTTCGCTCGTGTTGTAAACAAAAAAGACTGAAATATTTTAATATAGAATCGCGGAATTACATTCGTAGCCCAACGATTTCATTAATCTTTTCGTAAATCGGTTCGAATGATCTTGAAAATTCAAAATTTTCAAATTTTCGAAAACCGTTTTCTTGAAACGTATCATAATCTGCGGAAATCTTTTTTATCGCAGCAGCTATTTCTTTTTCATTACGAACAACGATTCCTACGCCTTCTAATAAACGCCCCATCATCGGTATTTGATTTCCAATCATAGGCAATCCGCATCGAAGAGAGTCGTAGTATTTTCCCGCAGAACCGGCCGCATATTTTAGATTCAAGTCATCCGGTGAATACCATATAAAACAAAGGTCAACCGATTGAAAAATCGAAAACTTTTGCTCCGAAGGAATAAGATCCGTAGATAAAAAAATTCTACCGGGATTTTCAGAAATTTCATTTTTAATATGTGTTAAAAACTGCGAATCGGGAACCCATCCATGGAGAACCAGAACCCAATCGTTAGGCCACTCTGAGGTCGTTTTAAGAATGACTTCAATCCCTGTTAGTGGCAATAGAGTACCTGTGACTAAGGCGATTTTTTTTGATCTGTCGATTTTAAACTTCTTTCTAAAATAATTTTCTTTCGATCTAATCGCGAAGCCAGAAGTGCTATTTCTTAGTATAAGAATTTCCTTCATTACTATTTTGCTCAAGACACTTAATATTCGGGCCCTATTTCTATCCTGTATCAAAGTAAATTTCGCTTTTTTAACAAAACAAACCGCCAAATTGAAAACCAAGGATGATACATTATATAACTCTAATGAATGATATATATATGAAATTTTTGTAAATCTAGCGATAACTCCTGTTCTAATAATTCCGAACGGGTCGTAACCTATTAAAAAAGAAACGCTTTTCCAAACCGATCGAAACTTATACCAAAAAAAAAGGGAACTTATGATTTCCTTTAAAAAAACCGGAAATCGATTCTGAATCATTGTAAACAATGAAGGAAATACTACTGGAATTATTTGAATTCTTGTAGAATCTAAATCTGGATGTCCGAGCCCAATTGTCTGCAAATTCGAATCTAACTGAATAAATAAAAGAACTTCGTCTCCCTTCGACGCTAAAAATTTCGCAGTCTCAATTACGGGAGTTGAAATACCTACCCAGGGATGCGTCGTGATTAAAGCAATTTTCATTGAGCTTTCACGGATGCATTCTTTTGCGCGACAAATACGACTCCCCAGGTATCCGTTCCTGGTTTTTTTCCGGTCATCCATTCTTCTGTTTTCAAAATGGAAAAACCGGAACTAGCAAGCAGGAACTCGAGTTCGGGAGTGAAAAAGTAACGCATCGGATGTTTTTCCTTCAGGACATCGACACGATCCAATTGGATATCCTTGATCCAGACTTCGTAGTTCACTTCGACTAAATTTTTATTGGGAAAATGATTCGATTCCGCTAAGCGAGTAATTTCGACAGTCTTGCTTCGAAGACGTTTGATTCTAGTTTCCGGCAACTGAGTCAAAACGGCAGGACCATACCAGACATCAAAAAGAAAAATCCCACCGTCTTTGCAATGAACCGAAGCGGTTTCAAAAGCGTCGCAAATGTCCTTGTTCGTCGTCTGGTATGACATGACGTGAAACAAAGAAACGACTATATCAAATTTCTTTTGAATTCGGACGCTTCTAACATCACCGAATACAAAAGTCGGTTGTGCTTCGGAGCTTAGGGTCTTTTTTCTTTCTTCGGCCTCTGTAAGCATCTTCTTTGATACATCGACACCGGTAACTTGATACCCCTTCTGCGCAAGAAGAATAGCGTGTTTACCTGTTCCACAACCCAACTCCAGAAGAGAAAAAGACGAAACCGGTGAAGTCTCTTTCAACAGAGAATCGACATAAGCCGTCTCGCCCTCATAATCCTTGTCTTCATACAAAAGATCGTAATATTCAGAATATTTACCGAATTGTGACATTAAGAAACCTTTATGTTTGCGAAATTAAAAATCGTATCGGAAACCCGCGCAATTTGCGCTTCTTTAAGATTGCTTGTCGATGGAAGATAAAGTCCGTTTTCAGATAGAAAATCTGTAGCGGCATAATCGCCAGACATATCGCATCCGTATTTTTTTAGACTAGGTTGCCTATGCATTCCAGCGAATAATTTCCTAGAATCGATCTGGTTTTCTTTTAAATATGCCATCAACTCGTCTCTATTTTTACCGAATTTCGTTTTATCAACTATAATAGAATTCATCCAATGAACATGTCCGTAAATAGAATCTGAATCTTTTTGAAATTGAATTCCAGATACTTCCTTCAAGAATTTCCTATAAAGCATGTTATTATGACTTCTCATTTTTTTATATTCATCCGCTTTCTCCACTTGAGCAAGACCAACTGCCGCATGCAAATTCGATAATCTATAATTGAATCCGATATCCTGATGAATATATTCTCTCGCAGCATCCAAAGGAAAACATAAATTCTTAAAATATCTTAATTTGTCAAAAAGCTCCGGCTTATGAGTGAGACACATTCCTCCTTCCCCGGTCGATAAATTCTTATTTGCAAAAAAACTAAAACAGGAAATCTCAGAAAGAGAACCGGATCGTTTCCCTTTGTATTCCGCTCCATGCGCTTCTGCAGCGTCCTCAATCACTTTGATTCCATATTCGGACGCGATATTCGATATTGCATCCATATCGCACATTAGTCCCATAATATGAACAGGGATCACTGCTTTCGTTTTGGAAGTGATTTTTTTACGAAACGCATCTGGATCCATATTCCAGGTATCAGGCAAACAATCTACAAAAACGGGCATTGCTCCAGTATAACAAATAGCAAAGGCCGTTGAAATCATCGTAAACGATGGAATGATTACTTCGTCTCCGGGGCCAATATCCAAAGCACGCAAAGCTAAGTGTATAGCTACTGTACCGTTACACACACCGACTGCATATTCTACTTTGCAGTAATTTGCAAAGGAGGTCTCGAATGCCTGAACATATTTTCCGGATGAAGAGATCCAACCCGTTGAAACGGCGTCAGAAACATACTTTGCTTCATTTCCTAATAAAGAAGGCTCACAAACTGGTAAAAATTTATCTTCGATCATATTTAAATTTTAGAATCGAGTTTTGTCGCTTTCGCCCGCGTAGGGCCCTTGTTTCACTTCAATTATCTCAGTCTCCTCTAACATTTCGAAACCGTGACCACCCCCTGCGAGCAAGATTACATCGCCTGTTAAAAGAGTTCGGCTTTCCAGATATTGTCTATCGTCGTCGTAGAAATTAACTTTAACTTTCCCTCTTCGAATAAACAGAACTTCATGCGTAAACTCGACGCTTCTAGGAACAGGATTATGATGATGCGGTTGGATATTATAGCCCGCCGGACGTTTCATATAAGCGAGTTGCTGTGACAATTCGTCTGGGGTAAAAAATTCAATTCCATTCTTTGAAAATTCATTTCGTATAATAATGGAATACATTTTTCCATTGTGATCAATTCGTTCTATCATGATTCTTCCAGCCAGCTCGTTTCGTAGACTAATTTTCGAAATCTTGAGTTCAGTTTGAGATTAAGAAAATATAGGTATTGCGTTAAATAAAAATGAAAAATAAAATAATATCCTAATTTCGGTTCTGAATATTCTGCACGAAAAAAATATTTCAAAATTCCAAGAAAACTTTCAAGAAGTCTAATTGAAGTTTTCATAAAATATTTTAAAATAACAGAGAATTTAGAGTTTTTTGCAACTACTAAATCATAAACTTCACAACGTCCATTGTTGATATAACGTCTTTTGATATCTTCCTTCGTAGCGTTTTTAGATACAACTTGATAATGTTCCATTAGTGCATTCGGTGCCCACCCTATCATATAGCCGTTTTTATGCAATTTTCTGCACAATCCGGTCTCACCGTCTCCAATCAGCCAATCACCAATTTGATCGGGATTAAACCCACCCAAAATTTTTAGAATTTCTTTACGGATATGAAAATTCCCACCATTAATAAACAGTCCCTCTTTAACAAAATCCTCATTTCCATAATCCAATTTCCCCAATAGAGATTCATAAGGAAAAATCCAATCTGGCGGAGTTTCATTCCAACGAATCAAAATCTTACCGCCTACTGCAGAAGGACTATCGGAAGACTCGAATGATTTTGCAATCGAAGCCAGCCAATTAGGATGAAGAATCGCGTCATCATCCGTATAGGAAAGAATATCATACTGTGAATTTTTATAGCCGCAGTGACGAGCGTGCACCAATCCCGGCTTTACTTCGTAAACATAACGAATCAAATCCTTTCCATATTTTCTCTGATAATCATTAACTACTTCAAAAGTTCCATCTTTGGAAGCGTTATCAACAACTAAGATTTCGTAATTTTCTTTTGGGTAATTTTGCAAAAGTAAAGAATCTAGACACTGTGAAAGAATTGCCGATCGATTATAAGTAGGTATAATGACTGAAATCTTTAGCATAATGATTCGAAATCAGTTCGATTTTGAAATAATCTCGACTACTTTTTCTATCTGTTCACGAGTCAACTCAGCATACATAGGTAAAGATACACATTGAGATGTGTCGTGACGTGAATGAACAAATTCATCGGATTTATGATTAGAAGGATTAAAAACAGTCAAGTCAGGTAAAATTTTCGGATAGTGTACAGCCGCTTCTATCTCCTCTCTCTTTAGTAAATCAAGCAAAGACGATCTATTTTCAACTTTGATCGAAAAAATATGAAACACGTGTTTGCAATCAATTCTTTCAAAAGGTACCTGAACGGCTAAATTTGCCTGTACAAAAAGCTGTTTATAATAAGCTGCATTCGTTCGCCTCATCTCGGTCCATTCATTCAAATAGTCTAATTTTACGGAGAGAATTGCGGCCTGTAACCCATCCAACCTGCTATTTCTTCCAATTAACACATGATTGTGTTTACTCAGCTGACCGTGATTCGCAATCATCCTAGCTTTTTCAGCAATTTCCGAATCGTTCGTAACAATAGCCCCTGCATCGCCGTAAGCACCTAAATTCTTACCTGGAAAAAAGCTAAACGATCCTGCATTGCCCAAGGTACCAACTTTTTTACCTTTATAAGTAGCACCGTGCGCCTGTGCACAATCTTCAATGACTTTGATATTATGTTCTTTTGAAATTTTTAAGATTGGGTCCATATCTGCACACTGGCCATATAGATGAACCGGAATTACTGCTTTTGTACGATTTGTAATTTTTTTTAAAAAAGAATCGGGACTGATGGTAAAACTTTCAAGTTCAGAATCAGCAAAAATCGGTTTCGCGCCGACGTTACAAACGGCCTCAGCTGTTGAAATCCAAGTATGAGCCGGAACAATTACCTCGTCTCCAGCTCCAATTCCCATACTGACCAATAAAATTTCTAACGAATCGGTTCCATTTCCACAACTTATACAGTATTCTACATTCATCCAACGTGCAAAATCCTGTTCAAAAGCCTGTACGTATTTACCACCGATATATGAGGACGATTCTATCACCGAGGCAATTGAAGAATCGATCTTATCCTTTATAGAAAGATATTGTGCCTTAAGATCAACAAATGGAATTTTCATTTTATTAATAGCCCGATTTTCGATGTGCTTTAGCTGGATTTCCAATCATAATCATTCCTTCTTCAACATCTTGTGTAACGACTGCACCCGCTCCGATTAGCGCGTTAGGTCCTATCTTAACACCTGGTAGTATGGTAGAATTTGCTCCAATTTTCGCATTCTTTCCAATAATAACACCGTTAAGATTCTCTTTTGAATTTGGAGAGGCTGGGAATTTTGAATTCGTAAGCACCACATTTGGACCGATCCATGCCTCTTCGTTTATTTCTGTATATTCAGGAATAAACGCAGCGAATGGATTCTCACTGAATCTACAATTTTTACATGATGCTCGACAACAGTTAACGTACCGATACTTACGTTATTCCCGATCGTATTTTGTTCCCGTATATTCGCTTTGTTTCCTGTAGAAAAATTATCTCCAATTATATTTCCTGCATATATTACGGTATGAGAACGAATAATTGCATTCGATCCAATAATGGTAATCTGTCCGTTATATCCGGAAAAAGGAGATCCTATTATACAATAATCTTCGATAGTTACATTTTCACCGAAGCGAACATTCGGATGTATAATTGCATTTTTAGAAATCATTGAATACCCAATCTACATTTTTCAGGTTTAAATCTTAGAAATATTTCCTTTCCAATTTCGATCGATTCGTAGATTGCTGAAATAAGGAGCATTATATTTTTTTTCCCAAGAATTCAGCTCTTTCAACTTTCCGATCACAGACAGCGACTAAATGAGCCCCTAAAATTTTTCTTCCGCTCAATAGTTCAGCATGTCTATGAGAAACCCGAAACAACCGGCCAATGCAAATCCTAACGTTTTTATTCATTACAAAAGATCCTTGCTTTTAAATCCAAATCATCCAAATTTTTTAGAATAACATTTTCTTTAAGATCGAAATAAAGCTTAACCCCAGACGCCCTCTATCCGAGTTCAAAGAATTCCAATTCAGCATATATCCTGCTAAAAAATAATAAATTTGCTTCAAAGTTTGTTTAAAGGTAAATAAAGATCTAAATATATGTTTCGTTTCCGATCTTCTTTTAACAGCTTTCAAAACGGCAATATATTCCCAAAGCAATGCCTTTGAAGAACTTCCTAATTGAGAAATCCCGTTGGGATTAGATCTGTATAAATACAATGGCTCATCTATATATACCACCTTACCAACTTCTTCCAACTTAAAATATAAATCCTGATCAACCGCCCTTCTGAGTTCAGAATCAAATCCTTCCGTTTTATCATAGGATTCTTTTTTGAAGGTAACAAAATTTGAAACCGTTCTTTGATTGATTATGGACTCACCATCCGGAATCGCTTTGACCCATCCGCTTCTTCCAAGTTTGTTTAATGCAAAATCACAAATGTAATAGTCGCTATAAATCAATGATGCATCCGGATACATTCTATGAGCGGAATACATTTTTTCTAATGCATCAGGATGCAGGGCATCATCCGCACCTAAGAGCCCGCAAAATGGTGAAGCTGCATTATTTGCTGCGGAAGAAAACGCTGCGGCAGCACCTTTATTTTTATCGTGATAGACTACCGTTACTCTTGAATCTTTAGAAAAAACTTCAAGATAATTCCTCGAATCATCTGTCGAGCAATCGTCTACAATGACAATCTCCCATTCTTGAAAAGATTGCGCTTTCAGGCTATCTACAAGCTCATTCAAAAAAGAACCGTTGTTATAATTTGCGACTAAAACGGAAAATAAAGGTTTAGTTATCATTTGTTCTATTTCTAAAGAAACCAGAGTGGTGGCGTTTTAATTTAAAGAATCAAAGCTTATGAATAAAAAAATGGCTTTATTGATTCTAAAATTTTAAATTTTGAATCGACTATATTATTTTCTTTATTTTTAGAACTGTTTTTATATTGAATCGAAAGTAATATCGATTCTTTCGATTGCACCAAAGCATAATCACCTACACCGGTATCATACGATTCCATAGCCAAAGGGTCCATAACCAAATTTTTTACTCCAAAATAATCGGCTTCAAGGCAAACTACCGAATAAAACGTTATATGATAATCCATTTTTGGCAGTAAATAGTATAAAGGCGCATTCGAAGTTAGCTGCCAATCCACCACTTTCTCAGACAAGGATGATAAGAAGTCGTAACAACTCTCATCCTCTCGATATCGTGGATGAACCCGAACAAACCATTTTATTTTATCATCCGATTCTCGAATTGCATTCTTTAAATATTCGGGAATCCCCTTGCCTTGAAGAGTTATCAGAATATTGATTTCACTCGAATTAATGCTAATTTTTTCCGCAAGATTTGAGCCATCATAGAAATCATTTTTCTCTTTTACATTTAAAAAAATCCAAGGATTACCGATGACTTTTAAATGAATGAATTTTTCAATACCAATTTGTTTAAGATATTCCCGGGTAGGTACATCCCATAACCAAAATTCGCCCGGAATCCAACTCCTTCCGGCTTCCGGTGTTTTTGAAAGCATTTCGTAAGCCCAGTGATTCCGAACCCTACCATGCTGCATCTCAATAACGGGTATATTTAATTCTTTGCCGGCTTTAGTTAGCAAAAGGTTTTCGATATCGTAAAAACAATAAAGAACAATGACCCGAGGAGAAAGGATTGATAAGATACGTTTGTAATTTTGAATTCTATAATTTGAATCTCGTATAAAAAGCTTTAAGAAATCTTCGGGTTGCTCGATCTCCACTCCGATTGTCTCTCTACATTCTTTTTGAAAGAAAAGATATTCATTTTCCTGTATATTTATTTCAACCTCATTCGATTTTTTAAAAAAATAAAAGAAACGGATCGAATTATACGCACTTAGAAATTTCGAAAAACGAATGTATCTCGGCGACCAAATACGTTTATCCAATATTTCACGAAAGGATTGCTCAAAAGTAAGATTACTATACCCCCCTTCTTCGAATATCAATGAGAGCGAATCAGTATATGGATTAAAATCACGATTCGAATAAACAGCGGTTCGATGATGATTCCAAGACAAGAGTGCGATATAAGATCGCGGAAGAAAACAAAACCGATAGCAGCATTCCTGCAATATGATTAAAATTAAATTTATGAATTTTCTAAAAATTCGAATCAGCTTTTTAAAAAAAAGAAATTTAACCGAAATGACTGAATCGAATTTTTCATTTGACTCAACATTTTTAGTTTCAAATAATTTCCAAGCAAAATGCATCCGCAGAAGGGGCCAAAAATTTACTCCTTCATATTCTAATTTTTCAACAGGAAATCGATTTTCAAATAATTGGAGTCTTTTGATTATTTCTTTCGGTTCCAAATTTGTGTCACAACGCGAAGCCTGCGATTTTGCTATAAATGTCTTTTACTTTGATGTAATGTTCTTCCAAATCACAAAAATTCTCATGTTCTTCTCGAATCCATTTATCAACTTGTTGAAACAAACCCGGTTTATATTTTGTATCGAACGTTTCACCTTCGACAGTTAACAATTCAATCTTGATTTGTCTATTTTCTTGCACTTGCAACTTCTCGAGAGGTCTCAGAATTAATTTTCTATTTTTTGTGTTTAATTCAATTCCCCACCTACCTGCACTTTCCCAATTGGAATGATATGAGAATGGAATTTTGTTTTCAGTCACACCCATTCCTATAAAAATAGAATTAGGAGTCCAATCAAGGTTCCCTTTAAAGTTTTTAGAATTTAGTTCAATCGGATTTCCGCATAGATGAAAAACTAAATCAAATATATGAGAAGAATTTCTGAGTATCCAGTTTCTTTTTTCTTCAATTGGAATTTGTAAAGGCTCTATGGTATGAGGCCATTCAGTAAAATCAAAGGTAAAAGATGTAACACCGCCGTCTTCTTTAATTATTTGCCTAGCGGACTCAACGGAAGAATAGAATCTGCGGTTGTAAGCGATAAAAATCTTACCGCCCAGTTCATTCTTCTTTTGATTCAAATTTTTTATCTCGAAAAGATTTATACCACCGGGTTTTTCTACAAGCAACGTCTTTATACCGAACTCAATACAGAGAACGGCATGAGAATATAAATATGACGTATTTGAAGAGACGATTGCATGAGTAAAAGAAACCGAATGATTTTTCAAAAAATCTTCTACACCGCCAGGAATCGCTTTTATACCGGTTTTCTCAAAAAAAGCATCACAGGACGTTAGGCTTCTTCCAACAGCTTGAAAAGAAACGCCGAGTCCTTTTAAAACATGGGCGTATTCGACTCCCATATTTCCCGTTCCTATCAATAAAATATTCGCCTCTTTTATGTAATCGGGCATTGAACTTTTGGATCCTTAAAACCAATCACATTTAAATGCTGAATCAGCACAGTAAGCATCTTTTGATGAAGATAAGAATTTTCTTGAAATGAAGGTAAACGACAGATTCCCGTTGCAAATAGATCGTTTGCTATCACGGCAGTGAGCTGGCTTTGATATTGGATCGGGATTTGTCTCAGACCCGACCCGTCTTGAATTTCGTAAGAATCCGACCTCATATCGATTATCCAATTCAACTTCGGCGTCCTCAGACTGATTGTAAAAGGAAGATTCATTCCTTTTCTATCTTCGATTCTAATTTCATCTCCGTTAGACGTTTCGCCGAATAACGTCCCCGAAAATTCAATGTATCCGGGCCGTTTAGCTGAAAAAATATTCCGATCCAATAAGGACCCATTCAAAGTAAGTTCCCTATTTTTAGTTAAAGAAGTAAAAAAATCCAGGAAGTGTATAGAATTACAAGCCAATCCCCAGTCGCTTCCAGAAACCTCAAACTTTAAGGAACCTTCCCCCTCGTATAGTTTTTCAAAATCAGAAAATAGAGTAGAATTCGATCTCTTGTTGCAATTCACCCAAACCTGAATGCCGAAAGATTGAAAAATTTTATCTGCTTCTTCATAATCGGATAGATTAGGAAAAAGGACTTTTTCAAGAATTAGATACTGAATTTTCTCTACATTCGATACTAGAGATTTAATAACCTCTAATCTTTCCTTAGAACTGCATGCAATGATAGCAAGATCGATCTTCTGTGGCAAGTCAGCAAGGGAAGTCAACAGCTTCAATTCTGGGGAATGATCTATTCTAAATTGATCATAAATCTTTTTCGCGGTATGCAACGTTTCCGGATTCGGATCCACTGCATAAAGAATTGTATCTTTGTCTAACTTCCCAAGGGATTGTAAATGCCGGCTTCCTAACTGTCCCGTTCCGACGACGGCAATCGTTTTCATTTCACAGAACTACCGACGATCGAAGGCAAATGACGTATCAGCGATTCTCCAACACGTTGTCTGTCTTCATCAGTCAAGTTGACTGAACTCGGCAAACTAAACCCTCTTCGAGATATCGTTTTAGAAACCGATAAGTCTCCTCTAACATAATTTTTATAAGGAGGCATTTCATGAATCGGAAAAAAAATAGGACGAGTTTCAATGCCATCCTGATTCATTCCATTGGTAAGACGACTTCTTTCCTCATCCCCCAAAGGAAGTAAAAATGTATAAAGCCAATAAGAGTTCCAGGCCCAACGTTCTTCCGGAGGAAGTGTAATACCGGGAATTTCTTTTAAAATAGAATTATAATATTCGGCTATTTCTCGCTTTTTAGTCACAAATTGATCCAGACGTTCCATCTGAGCGACACCTAATGCGGCCTGGAGATTTGTCATTCGATAATTAAAACCCACCTCGACATGCCAGTATCTCTTTTCCTTGGACATCCCGTGATCCCGCAAAAGAGAAGCTTTCTCAGCAATCGCAGAATCTTGAAACAATACCATCCCCCCTTCTCCCGTCGTAATCGTTTTGTTTCCAAAAAAACTAAACGTCGACACATCGCCGAAGGAGCCGATCGGCTTTCCTTTATAAAGACTACCTAACGCCTCAGCACAATCTTCAACTACGAAAAGATTCTTTTCTTTGGCTAAGTCAAGAATACCATCCATATCGCATGGATGACCGTATAAATGAACCGGCATGATTGCTTTTGTCTTTTCACTAAGCAATGGGCGAATTGTTTCAGCCGATAGATTCCAGTTCATCGGATCCACATCCGCGAGCACAGGCGTTGCACCTGTATATATAATTGCGTTTACGGAAGCGGCAAAAGTAAGATTCGGTACAATCACCTCATCTCCCTTTCCGATCCCAAGCGCTACTAACGCTAAATGAAGTGCAACCGTTCCATTACTCACTGCAAGCGCATTCGGAAGCTGGATTCTTTCTTTAAATATATTCTCGAATTCTCTTACATATTTCCCCTGGGACGAAATCCAAGAGGTTTTTATACAATCAGTAACATAGGCCAATTCGTTTCCATCCAACTGAGGTGCAGCAACTGGAATTTGACGTATTTTTTTGTTGGTTGCAAAATCAACCACACGTCCTTCGACATCTAAAAGCGGAATGATTTTGATTTGTTCAGTAAAAGAAGCGATGATTTTTTCATTATCGGTTCCAACCGGTAAAGAAAAGAACGTTCTATTCATTACGGTTGATACAAGGTCACCAAGTACTGAACCGCGTAAAAAGGAACGCCTGATGTCTCCGTCGCTCAACACACCGGAAAGTTTACCGTCAGAATCGTTGATAAAAATAATACCCAACGCGACTCGATTCAAGGCTTCCATTGCTTCCTTGAGAGTTACATTCTGTGATATAGTTATTTGTTTTACTTCCAATTTTATCTAACCGCGCCTTCTAATAAAGCCATATGTTCGCGTATCTCTGCTAAATTTAATTTTTTAATCTCTAAAACGTGTTGGGCTTCGGTAAAAAGAGGAATGTGTTTTAAAAACCAATAGTCTTCAGTACATTTATCATTGGAATCAAAGACTCCTTCATTATCGCTGTGATGTAATCCTTTGATGACATCTTTTAATCGAACAACCGCCTCATCCATATCGTAAGATAAAGTGTTTGCCGAAACCTTAAGATGAGCGGTATCCAACAAAATTCCAAAATTTTCATCCTGAATCGTATCTACGAGCTCAAGAATCTCTCCCGGCTCTGCGCATAAAAGGGGATTGCTGCCATCCGGCCTAAGATTCATCGAAGCAACCACATTGTTTTCCACAAGAAAAGGGACATTTAATATATGAGAATATTCTAATATTTCTCGAATCGATTCAAGAAACAGCTTTTGATTGTCCGGGCGATAAAAATCCTGACCTTGGCTTAGCTTTCTTCCAAGTTCCTCAGGTCTCGGATCGATACAAAACCCCGCGTGGGCCGCAAAAAACGGCGACTTAGACGCAGCGGCCAATTCGAGTCCCCGCTTACAGTGAGATATGGAACGCTTTCTGATCGCATCATTTACACTTGCAAGATTGAGTACGAAAGGGTCCTTAGGAGCCGGAAAATAATTATGAGGAAGTCGTTCTAATTCAGAAGAAAGATAAATATCCTCCATATTTTCCATATAGGGAAGTCCCGAACTGAATTCAATTTGCAGAGAGTTTTCTTTTGCTATATTGAGAACTTCAGTTATTGGCGTGCCGATAAATGCGATAGTGCTAACTGCGATCTTCATTTTTCCACTCATAGAGTTCGAACTTTTCAGTTTCACTGATTTTTTGAAAACCGCTATTCAGATACAAACGAATCGCGGATTGGTTTCCATGATCAACCGAAAGCGTTAAAACGGGAATATTCTTTTCCCTTGCTGATTCGATTAGAAAGGTCATCATTTTTCGACCATAACCTTTTCCGACGGCCTCCTCAATTACTGCAATTCCCAACCAGACTTTCGTATCTTCAGGATCTAAATGCCCGTATGCAACAGGTTTTCCTTCGTTTAACAAAATTACCGAAAGTAAATGATGATTGATAATGGACACGGATCGACTTGAAAAATAGCGAAAACTCTTCAAAGAATCTCCGGCAGTAGCTAAGAATTCATTTAATAAATGAATTCGATCTTGATTTAAATGGATAAATTCCAAACTCATTCCCACTCGATCATGGAAGATGAAATTAATGTGTCGGCTTCAATTTCTTTTGCAGCCCTAAGCCCTATTATCTCCGTCAGCTTATTTGGCGCAAGCCCTGTTGCAGGACGTTTAAAACAAAGCAGATCCGAGGTAAGAACCTCTCCTTTCTTTATGTTTCGACTAGAAGCGATACTTCTACGCATCCCCTCTTTATTTGCTTCTTCCGCCTCGGTTGGCTTTTTAACGGAGGAACCCAACGCTTTTTCTACTTCTCGAATGCCATTTACAAGCTCCAGAAAACCTTCCGGCTGCAGCGAACAAGAATGATCCGGTCCGGGCATAGAACGATCTAAGGTAAAATGTTTTTCGATTACTTTTGCGCCAAGCGCAACCGCAGCAAAACATGCATAATTGGATTCTATATGATCCGAATATCCGATTACAACTCCGAGTGCATCTTTCATAGAAGGAATCGTTAGCAAATTCGCATCTTCAATTTTTGATGGATAATTTGTAGTGCATTGTAAGACAACGATCTGATCATTACCCGATTTTAAAACGGCTTCGACGCCTGCGGCGACTTCCGAAAGAGTCGCCATTCCAGTGGAAAGAATCAAGGGTTTACCAAAGCCTGCAACAAATTCTAAAAAATGCGGCTCAACCAATTGCCCTGATGCAATTTTAAATGCTTCTACTCCCATTGAATTTAGAAAAGCAGCATCTCCAATGCTATAAGGAGTAGATAAGAAATCTATCCCGATCGACTCACATAATTTCATCAATTCGGGATAACAAGCTCTTGGAAGCTCCAACTTCCTCAACATATCCAATTGAGATTCTTGGACATCGGTCACTTTTAACTGATACTTTGCTTTAGGAGCGTTGGCACTTGCAACTTCTTCAGCTATAAAAGTTTGGAACTTAACACAATCGGCACCCGATTCCTTTGCTGAGTATATTAGTTTTTTAGCAAGTTCCGGATCGCCGTTATGATTGACTCCGGCCTCTGCAATAATATAAACGGGATTCGTTTTTGAGTTTCGATAATTTAATATGTCCAGCATAATTGATTTTTATTTCTTTTTGATATTTTTTGTTGAATTAGTTTTTCGAAATGCAAGCACTTTTTCTACAGCATTCGCGACAACCAAATGCCCTCTGCGAGAAAGATGAATACCGTCTTCTAAAAGATTCGCGTCCAAATCATGACGACTATATGGATTGATAAAAGAAGATCCAAATAATTTTTTCAAAATTTCGTTATATAAATCGACCGCATCGACCAAATAAGGATTATTTTTAGAAAGAGAGTCGTTGGGACCTGAGATGGCAATAGCGAAAATACGTGCATTTTCAAAAATACTTTTAAATTGATTTAAATTCGCTTCAAATTCAGCGGGATAAACATATTTAATTTTACGTTTATATATCAACTTAATATGATTCTTTTTTACATACTGATGGATTTTATTTGAAATTTTTTCCGGTAAGAATTGAAATAATTTTAATTCTTTTTCACGAACTGATCGAGGAGTACAATCTACGATTCCTATTTGCAATATAATGATATCAGGAGAATAACCTGCTAAATAGCCAAACTGGCTCTGACTAATTAGTTCTCTTGTATGAAGCCCACCTATTCTCTGAAAAAAAAATAAATATTCATTTTTCAATTTCTCGGCAACTAAGTATGTCCATACATCGGAATCTTTAATTTCTGGAGTATTCGGCCTTGGAAGACCTAATGAATCTGTCAAAAGCAGAATTTTCGTTTTCATTCTTCAATTACTTTGTTTCGAATCCAATATCAATCGATTATATGAAATGCCGATTGCATCTGCAATCTTTCTCATTTCCAAATCCGGATCAGACACTTGATTAATTCTTTCGTTATAATCTCTAATTAACAAATCAGGAAAAGAGCTTTCACAGGCAGCACTTAAATAAGATCGAATATCTTTTTCATTCGGAAGAATGCCTTTTTCAATTTCCTTAAAAGCTGCTTCCAAATCCTGATTAGTTCGAATCCGATAAATCGATTTCATTCCCGAAAACCAGGATTCACCAAAAAGTAATCCGGGCTTGCCTCGGACCACTCCTTCTAAAACAGCAGTTCCCGTTGCAGATGCAACAGCTCGTGAACTATCAATCAATTCAAAGGAAGAAGTTTCCAACGGAACAACCTGTAAATTTGGAATTTCCATTAAAAGTTCATAATACTCTTCGCTTCTACACATATCACCCTCAAAAATCGGCCAAAATGTTGCCGGATGTTCTTTATAATATATCTTCCAACCATCGGGTAACATATAGCTAATCATGCGTAAAATCATCAAAAGATAAACAAATACACCGGCGCTTGGAGATGTAGTTGCTTCTGGTTGATAGTTTGCAGCAAAGTATATATATTTATTTTTAAAATCAGGCATCATGGCAATATTGCTATATATTTTTTTTAACTTCCGCTTTCGACGATTCGATTGATATTTATATAAAACATAAGAGAACTCTTTTAATGTTGAACCTTCTTTTTTTAGCGGTATCCGATTTATTTTTACGTGCTGCTTACCCATAGGGAAATTAGAGCCAAAAATTCCGCGTAGCAACATTTTTAAATCTGCATTTTTCTCTTTCCAAAACGAATTAAGTTCGGAATATTTTTTTTGCATATCCATGTATTTGGGCATAGCGATACTATAAGAAGATCGAAGGCGCGCCAAAAAATTATCAATATCACTTTGATACTTCACCTGTAAAGAACTACCCACTCTCATAGCCGTCTTAATAGACTTCGAATGATCCTCTATCGAATTCGTAATCAAAAAATATTTATCGACAATCGCAGTCGCATCTATCATCAAAACGGGAATTCCATTTTCCTTACATACAGCGTATAAGATATAATCCGTAACCGCATGCGGAACCACGTAAGACACGAACAAATCAGGCTTTATAGAATTAATAACACCGATCCAATACCTCAATTCAGCATAATAATACTCGATTCTTTGTGTATATGGGAACATAGAACCGTCAGAATCAAAACGGTTCATCATACTCAATGCAATAGACTCGTAGTTAGAATACCGCAACAGAGTCAGCTCATCCAATGCCGGATAATCAGAATCTAAAAATCCATTTGGTCGAATATTTCTTCTCGCCAAAATAGTATCATGAAAAATTAGATTATCATACTTCTTCGAAATTAATTCAAAGATACTATCAGTCGATAGCCAGTATACAGGCTCAAAATTATATTTTCTTTCTAATTCAAATATTATCTTCTCATGATGTAAGTTTGAAAAATGTCCATAGATCGTCCGCACGTTCTTTTTCGATGTTCGCGACATTTTCAATCTAAGCTCCATTTAAAGTTAGGCTTCAAAGGATTCGATGCTGAAACATATTTAGTTATCGAATTATGTCCGACAAAATCAATTGAGAACTTTAACGCATTTTCTAAACGGATATGATGAACCTGAGGTTCGGCACAATATACAGAAATCTTAAAATCGGACTGTCCAAATATATTTTTTGGAAATTCTAAATTTACGGAATAGTTTCCAGGTTTTGCAGAATTACTAAAACCCAAATGTTGCTCATCTGTGATTGAACATGTTAATAGCTCAATTCCCCAATGATTTGAAATCGTAACCAATAATCTAAAATCTTTAACTTTCTCCAAGATTGAAAAATTAATTTTTATAGTAAAACTTTGATCGCTTAAAAATTTATCGGCAACGAACCCATTTACATCCCTAACGGAGACTGAATTTAATTTTAACTTCCTGATACCTTCGAAAAGCGTCTCTTGTTGTAATTTTTGAATAGCAGTTTCATTTAAATCATTAAGATTCTCAGCATCAAAGCTTGAAAGATAAAGATTAATTACTTTTTCCGTGGGGCCATCGCTTGCAATCATACCGTCTTTAAGCAGAATACTACGCTCAGACATGGAAGCGATTGATGACATATTATGGCTTACAACCAAAACAGTCCTACCGGAATTATTACTCACCTCGCGCATTTTTCCTATCGCCTTCTTTTGAAATTCAGCATCTCCTACTGCCAAAACTTCATCAACGATCAAGATGTCCGGATCTAAATGCGCCGCAACGGAAAAAGCTAATCTTACATACATTCCGGAAGAATATCTTTTTACAGGAGTGTCCAAGTAATTCCCCACTCCCGAAAACGAAACGATTTCATCTAATTTGGAATTCACTTCAAATCGATTCATACCTAAAATTGCGGCATTGAGGTAAATATTTTCTCTTCCTGTTAAGTCCGGATGAAATCCAGTTCCGACTTCAAGCAGACTGGAAATTCGCCCTTGAACTTTAATTGATCCCTTCGTGGGACTTGTAACTCTAGATAAAACTTTTAGTAAAGTCGACTTACCGGCACCATTTTTACCAATAATTCCAACAACTTCACCCTTTTTAATTTTTATAGAAATATCACGAAGTGCCCAAACGAATTTCGAATCATTCTTCAAACTTCGATCATTTACAGTTCCAACCAAAGAATAGGGATCCGGTTTACCGCGGATAGAATACCACCAACGATTTAAGTCTTGAGCAAGAGTTCCCGCTCCAACGCTTCCTAATTTATATAGTTTAGCTACATTTTCAATGTCGATTGCGATATCATTCATCTGATTTTAAAATTTAAATCCCTGTATTTCGTTTCAGTCACAATAAAATTATATCTATTTTTTGAGAGATGTTACAGCGTAAATGTTTGTATTTTTTTTAAACATTCCAACAAAGTATTCTATCATATTTTATACAGGCTTTATGAGCTGAAATAGTTTCAACTCTGATCTCTGTGACATTTTTTATTGATTGCGATTCAATTATCTTTTAAGAATTTATTAAATTTCGATTCGAAAGTCATCATTTGCTCTCTGATAATCATCGTTTCGGCCAATATCCAGCCAATAATCATCCATAACAAATGCGTTTAATCCGTTATTTAAATTTTTAATTTTTTGCAGCAAGTCCGGCATATCAAAATACTCATTATAAGTAAGTAATTTGAGGACTTCCGGTCTAAACAAATAAATTCCTGCATTTGCAAAATATTCGAATGTCGGTTTTTCGAAAATATCGGTAATGAAATTTTCCTTATCAAAATTAATTTTTGCAAAAGGAATCTGATACTGAATTTTTTTTATACAAACGGAAGCAACGGCTTCCGTCCGATTATGAAAATCAAAAAAGTTAGTAAAATCGACCGTGGTAAGAATATCTGCATTCGTTACAAAAAAGGATTCTTCCATTTTGCTCGAAACCAAGCTCAACGCACCGGCAGTTCCCAATCTTTTTTCTTCGAGCGTATAATCAATAGTAACTCCCCATTTAGAACCATCGCCGAAATATTCTTTGATAATTTCGGATTTATAATTTAAGCATAATATAAAGCGATGAAATCCGAAGTCTCTAAAAGAAGTTATTATATTTTCTAATATTGGTTTATTTCCGATCTTTAACATAGGTTTAGGCAAATCCTTAGTCAAATCCCCCAACCTTGTCCCTAAGCCCCCAGCCATAATAACGACCCAATTCGTTCGAGGTCTAAATTCAAAATCATCAAGTATCAGAATATCTTTCAAAATACCCTGCTCATCGACTAATGGAATTTGTCGTTTATGGGCGGATCTTAAAATTTTCAGAGCTTCTACACGAGGAACGCTTTCTTTTAAGGTAAGAGGTTCATAATTGATAAAATCTTTTAAATCGGTTTTGCGATTTAAAACTCCTCTCCGAATATCACCATCCGTTATTAAACCGACGAGTCGCCCGTTCTCATCAACTACGGTGAGAGTTCCATTACCATTTTCATCCAAAATGCGGAGGGCTTCATCCAACGTAGAATCGACTGAAAGAATCAGACTTTTCTTCATTGAGCTACCTGTTTCTTCATTAAATATTCAGCATATTCAAAGTCTTCGAGCGTATCAATGTCCACAGAACGATTTCTGGGCATAAGATAAGCATACGAATGATTTGAATAATATTGTTTTATTCGAACCATTTCCGATCTAAAAACAAAAACACATCCATTTGGATAATATGATTTTCTATTATCTTGGCGATTTCGAATATTCTCCTCAAAAATATTTTCAAAACGTAAATCTGCATTCACGTATTTGTGCCAAGAGATAGGATGCGCCTCTTCGCAATAACTTACCACGGAATCTGCTTTTTTTTTATTAAATAAGCGAATTGCAGCATCGATATCTTCCGAAGTTCTCAAAGGAGAGGTAGGTTGTAATACAACAAAAGAGTCAATCTTTTGAGAAGTTTCCCTTTCTAATCTATCAATCGTATATATATAGTTATCAACCCCTAATGCGGTATCCGTTGCCAATTCGGCCGGTCGCATAAACGGAAGTTCCGCCCCGAAAGAAACCGCAACCTTTGCGATTTCTTCGTCATCGGTAGAAATAATAACTTTAGTAACTTCCTTAGCTTTTTTTGCCGCTTCAACAGTGTAGCCGATCAAAGCCTTCCCTAATAGAGGTCGTATATTTTTTCCAGGTAAGCCTTTAGAGCCCCCTCTTGCGGGAATAATCGCTAACATAATTATCTAAAATCCTCCCAACTTATCATCTTATCCAGTTGAATATCACGGATTGCTGTTTTACCGATCAATGCATATACTTCTTCGGGAGGAATTCCCGTACCCGGTCGTTTAAATAAAAAATCTTCCAAAGTAACTTTATGACCCTCACGTATGGGCTTGGAAGCGACAACCGATCTTCTAAATTTCAATTTCTTTTCTTGTTCTGCTTTAGATACTATTCTTCTAAAATTCCCCATTGATCGTGAAATATTTTTGGACTGACTGCAAATTTCTGTCATCTCTTTCGGATCTGCCGAAATTTCATGATCCCAACCCGGTAGATTTTTATCCGTTGTAAAATGTTTTTCAATAATACAAGAACCCAATGCGACACTTGCCAGGGGAATTGAGGTTCCGATCGTATGATCAGAAAAACCTACCGGATATCCGAACGTTTTCTCAAGCATCGGAATATTTCTAAGATGAATGTCCTCATACTCGGGCGGATATATCGAAATACAATGAAGTAAAATAATATTACGATTTCCCTTTGATTCGATCGTTTCGATCGCTTTTTCTATCTCGGAAATCGTAGCCATTCCTGTAGACAAGACTATCGGCTTTCCCAAAACCGCTACATGTTTTAATAGCTCCAAGTTATTCAAATCCATCGAAGCGATTTTGAAAAACGGCACGTTTAAATTTTCCAAAAGGTCAACTTCTTCTTTGGAAAACGGGGTGGAAAGAAAATCCACCTTCCGGCTCTTACAATACTCGGCCAATTCATAGTGCTGTTCTTTTGTTAAATAGTAAGCCTCTACCATATCCTTTAAAGAACCGAAATGTTTTTTTTTCGAATCATTGTAAGTCTGATTCTTATCATATTCCTCTTTCGAAATCAAAGATTCGGGAGTCCATGACTGAAATTTAACTGCGTCCGCACCCGACTCAATCGCAGAATCTATCATCTTTTTTGCAAGTTCGATGTCGCCGTTGTGATTCGCGCCTATTTCTGCGATTATATACGGTTCGCAGTAGTTATAAACTACCTTATTGGAGGTTAATTGAATTTTCATGGGGGTCCTTCTAATAACATTCCTTCTTCCCACCAAAGCGAATTTTTAGGAAGAGAGTTAATGATATATAAATAATATTCATTGAAAGCAGTTTTTGATTCTATTTTTTTTAAAGTCAGTTCAACGGCCTGAAACTTAAGTCTAAATTCAGTAATAAAGGATGACAATTCAGAATAGTGTTCCAATTTTACTTGTAAGGATCTAAGAACGCTTTGAGGAGAAATCTTTCCTAAACCAACCGTATTATCTCCATGCTGACGATAATACGTTCGCGCCTCTGATGTAAAGAAACCTTTTCCGCTCCAATATTTAGTAAAAAAAAACCAATCCACTGCGATTATTTTTCTAGGAATTTTCACTTCTTTCAGATGAGAAAGCCTCAGGCTAGAATTTCCCATTCCACAAAAGTTATAATTCTCAAAATCTTTTAAAAAAAAATCAAAAGAATATTCAAATCGATTTCCAATATAAGATTCTATAATTTGATTTTCTTGTTCATCGACCAAATCAATTTCATTCACGACAATCGAATGATTCTCAAGAAGATTTCTTGCAACCTCAATACGATTGAAAGAAAAAGTATCATCCGTATCGCCAAAAATAAGATAACGATAACCTTGTTCTATGATATACTTGATTCCTATCTCGCGAATTGCTGAAGGAATCAGATTCACTTCGATCAACCTTATTCTTTCTTTAGGAAACTCAGTAAAAAATTCTGAAAGATCTCCACAACCGTCGTTCGCTAAAACCAAATCAAAATTAGAATAACTCTGTTGATTTAAAGAACGTAAAAATGATTTAAAGAATTTTATATTGCCGGGAAAAATTACCGAAAAAAAAGCTATTTCGCTCAAACAATCACCTAAGCTTTAAACTTGTAGCATAATCAAACCAGAAAATTTCCAAATGAGACCTCTAGTAAAAATTGCAACGTTTCATAATTATAATTCAAAACATCATCCAGGTTACTTATTATTTCTCCAATTTGCGCAAAGGGTTTCCAACGTATATACCTGGTATATCAATACTACTAAGTACGACCGAGCCCATACCTATAACTATATCGTCACATATAGATAACCCTTGTTTTATACTTGCATTCGTACCCAAATAGACTCTTTTCCCAATTTTACAAATCCCGCTAACATTTACCCCCGGCGCAGTCGTAAAAAAATGATCACAATGAGTATCGTGTCCAATCGTAGTATGCAAATTTAATTGAGAATGACGACCAACAGAAATATCGCAAGTCAATATACTACCGGCAGTTACGATACTTCCCTCACCGAGGCTTATCCATTCAGAAATGACTGCGCTTGGATGGACGACTGTCGCATAATGAGTATTGATTGGAAGCGAACTTACAACGTTTTCTCTTTTCTTCGGATCGGATATGCTAACAATAGCGGACCAATCCGCCGGATCAAATAAAGACTGAGGTATTACTTTAAATCCATGAATATTTCTCTGATTGAAATCAACATCCGGTTCGACAAATAAGACCCTTTCAAATCGATTATCATCAGATCCGATTATATCGTTTATACAGGCAAGAATTTCCCTTCCAAAACCACCTGCGCCAATAATTGCAACCTTTGTTAGTGGAAATTTCTTACTATTTGAAGCCATGCAATTTAAAGCGAATCATTGCTGAGGTGAACTCGGTAGATTCACGACCGTCTCATATAAATTCTCGGTGATAGACAAATCTCCCTTAGGACAAGAAGAATAAAGATTCAATTGGTGCATCGGTTTCCAAAATGAACGAGTCATCACACCCGATTGATTTGAAAGTTCTAAAAAAGAATTTCTTTCGGATAAATTCTTAAACTTAATCGCATTTAACCAGTAATTGGATTTTGCAAATGACGGTTCTAAAACAAACTCCCAAGGTGATCGGGAAAAAAAATCGGAGTATTTCTTGGCTATTTCTGTTTTTGACTTTAATAATTCCGGTAATTTTTCCATCTGCGCGACTCCGAGCGCCGCATTGATATTAGGAAGTCGAAAATTGTATCCGATTTCGTCGTGTATAAATTCGTATTTATGAGGGATTTTTGCGGTTGTCGTTAAGTGTTTCGCCTTTCTTCCAAGCTCCTCATCATCGGTAAGAATCATTCCCCCACCGCCGGTTGTTATCACCTTGTTTCCGTTAAAGCTCAACGTGCCCATCAAACCAAATCTTCCAGTATGCTTTCCATTTACAAAGCTGCCCAGACTTTCAGCGGCGTCTTCTATAATCGATACATTATATTCTTTACATATATCAGAAAGTTCTTCGATTCTGCAAGGATGACCCAACGTATGCATGGGTACTACCGCGGAAATTTCTCTGTTTGTTTTGAGATTGATTAAACGTCCATTTTTTTGAACTGTAGATTCTTTCAAAAACTTAGATAGAATCTCGGGACTTAAACCCATCGTATCCGGATCAACATCCAAAAAGTGAGGTATCGCACCGGTATAATGAATCGCATTTGCCGTGGCTACAAACGTCAAAGACTGAGTGATGACTTCCGTTTCCGGTCTTACATTCGCTAATTTTAATGCAACAAACAAAGCTTGTGTTCCATTGACAACGGCGACCGCCTTTTTTGCTCCTGTATATTCCTCGATTAACCTTTCGAAAGTATCCACATACTTTCCTACGCTGGAAACAAACGTAGAATCTACACAGTCCGCCAAATATTGTTTTTCGTTTCCGGAAAAAATCGGTTCATGTAGAGGGATTTGCTCGCGATCGGGATATAAGGAGCGGATAAAAGTTAGAATTTCTTGAAAATCCATTTCTGTTTTAAACGTTGTAAATGCCCGATTTGTAGCTTGCCCGATTGGCAGAATCCCTAAACCAATCTATCGTTTTTGCAAGCCCATCTTCCAGCTTCGTATTAGGAACCCAATCGGTCAGAGACTTTAATTTAACGTTACTTCCGATCAATCGTTCCACTTCGCTCTTATCCGGTCGTTTCCGAAGACTGTCAGAAACGATTTTAGCCTTGGGATTGATTTGATGAATGATATGATTGGCAAGGTCTCCGATGCTGATCTCAAAGTTTGTGGAAATGTTTACTTCCTGTCCAATCGAAGCATCCGATTTTGCAAGTTCAATAAATCCTCTTGCCGTATCTTTGACATAAACTAAGTCACGGGTTGGATCCAAAGCGCCTAACTTTATTTCCGTATTGCCGCCCAAAAGCTGGGTTATGATCGTCGGAATCACCGCTCTCGCAGACTGCCTAGGTCCGTATGTGTTAAAAGGTCGAACTATGACAGTAGGTATCTGAAAACTTCTATAAAAGGATTCAGCTAAAGAATCCGCCCCTATTTTAGTCGCTGAATACGGCGACTGGCCCTGACGAGGATGTGCTTCATCAATCGGAGCGTACATGGCCGTGCCGTACACTTCGGAAGTCGACGTTACTAAAACTTTTTCCAACCCTAAATCTCTGGCGGCTTGAAGCACATTCAGAGTTCCACGAATGTTTGTGTCTACATAACTATCGGGAGAATGATAACTATATGGGATTCCGATCAATGCCGCTAAATGAAAAACGACGTCAGCACCGTTTAAGGCGGTCTTTACGCCGTTCGGATCACGAATGTCTCCGGCGAAAATTTCGATCGAGTCTTTGGTTTTTTTGTCAAAAGAATCGATCCATCCCCAGCTATTGAACGAATTATAATATACGAATGCTTTGACATTTGCACCTTCGTTCAATAAGGATTCGACTAAATGAGATCCAATAAAACCATCCGCACCGGTTACTACGATTTTTTTACCTTTTAGCTGCATATCTATTTCTACTCAAAATTTATTAAACAGTGTCCATGAAGGTTTTTTCAACTTTATGAAATGAAAACATACCTAAAATCAAAACAAAAAGCGTAATCACCCAACTAAGAGTACAAGATTGAATATCCACGGTCCCTTTTCCAAAAAAGACCAAACGAAACGATTCTAAAACAGGAACCATTGGATTCCATTCTACATATTTGCGCATTTCAATAGGAACTTCGGCCAAAGGATACACCACCGGAGAAGCATACATCCAGAGTTGGATACCAAATGCGATCAAATAGGTTAGATCTCTATATTTTGTGACTAAAGACGAGATTAAAATTCCGAAACCCAATCCCAACAATCCCATTTGTAAAATCAAGACTGGAATTAAGGGTAGATACGTAAGATTGATCTCGCCCAATCGATTTTGAAATTTATAATAAAACCAAATCGCCATAAACAAAGAAGACTGAATTCCCAGTTGAATTAAGTTTGAAAAAACCACCGAGATCGGTACCGTCATGCGAGGAAAATAAACTTTCCCAAAGATAGATGCATTGCTGACAAACGTATTGGAAGTGCCCATAAGACAATTTGCGAAATAACTCCAAAGGACGATCCCGGACATATAAAAAGCGAGGTGTGGAATTCCATCAGTCGGTATTTTTGCAAATTTTCCGAATACAACCGTAAAAACGAGAGTGGAAAACAACGGTTGAATGATATGCCAAAGAGGACCAAGAATCGTTTGTTTGTATTTGGCGACTATATCGCGATATACAAACAATTGAATTAAGTCCCTATACTTCCACAAACCGGATAAGTTTAAATCCCACCAACGACTCTCGGCTGAGATGATCAAATCCCATTGTTCTTCCTTTTTCATCCGAAGTTCCTGTTTAAAAAATCTTGATACGCGATCCGAATTCCTTCTTTTAATTCTACCTGATGTTTCCAACCCATTCGGTGCAACTTACTCACATCCAATAATTTTCTTGGTGTTCCATCCGGCTTGGTAAGATCGAAGATCAATTTGCCTTCGTAACCCACAACTTCTTTGATAGTTTCCGCCAATTCCCGGATACTCACTTCAATTCCGGATCCTATATTTACGATTTGTCCTCCGTCCGTTTCCCCCTGAACTTCATATGAGTTCATCAAAAACACACAGGCTCGGGCTAAATCTTCGGAAAATAAGAATTCTCTCAGCGGCTTGCCCGTACCCCAAACGACGACTTCAGAAATCTGATTTTTTTTCGCTTCATGAAATCTACGGATCAGAGCGGGAAGTACGTGCGAATTTTCCGGATGATAGTTATCTCCGGGTCCGTATAAATTTGTAGGCATTACGGAAATGTAATTCGTTCCATATTGACGGTTATAACTTTGACACATTACGATTCCGGCAATCTTTGCGACAGCATAAGGTTCGTTGGTCGGCTCCAATTTCCCGGAGAGCAGTTGTGCTTCGTCCATCGGTTGCATTGCAAACTTAGGGTAGATACAGGAAGATCCCAAAAAAAGAAGTTTTCGAGTCCCGTTTTTATGACAGGAATCGATGATGTTATTTTGAATCTGTAAATTAGAAAAAATGAATTCTGCAGGATACGTATTATTCGCGATAATTCCGCCCACTTTTGCCGCCGCCAAAAAAACGTAATCGGGTTTCTCTACCTTAAAAAATTGATCTACCTGAAATTGATCGGCTAAGTCCAACTCGGAATGAGTTCTTAAAAGCAGATTTTCGAAGCCGTTGTCTTTTAGCACTTTTACAAGTGCCGAACCAACCAATCCTCTGTGACCGGTTACAAATATTCTCGAATTTTTTTCCATATCAGTCTCTGGTCCCAATATTTAATTCTTCGCCGATTTCTTTTTTTAGATCCTCAATCTCTTTTTCCATCTCTTCATATTCTTTTAATTTGATTTTGAGATAGCGGACCGTCAATTTTGCTTTTTCCTCGATCCCCGTCGGAGTGAGAAAATAAGCATACGCCAACTTACTCTTGCTATTTTTAAAATTCCGTGCTTTGATCCAGCCCTTTTCGATCAAAGCCTTTAGACAATAGTTTACCTTTCCAAGACTGACCTCAAGAATATCAGAAAGTTCTCTCTGATTGATCTCAGGATTCTCTTGGAGAATTTTCATAATTTTATGTCTTAACGCGTCATCCATTGCGATTGTTTCCAGAAAGACTATTCAACTTGATCCAAATTCGTCTCATCATTCGAATACGATGGTTCGGTTTTTAAAATGGATCACTCTTCTTTCCAAGAGCAATCGCAGCGCTTTTGCCAGGACGATCTTTTCAAGATCCCTGCCGAAGAGAAAAAGACGGTCCGGATCATAACTGTGATCCACGGGAATCACGTCTTGAACCACAATGGGACCTTCGTCCAGATTCTCCGTTACGAAATGAGCCGTGGCTCCGATAACCTTCACACCTCTTTCATAGGCCTGCATATAAGGACGAGCACCTTTGAAAGCGGGAAGAAAAGAATGATGAATGTTCAGGATCTTTTTGTCCCACTTTCGGACAAACTCGGGAGAAAGAATCCGCATATACTTTGCAAGAATGATGAGATCGGGATCGAGAGAAGTCAGGTATTCTTCCAATTCTTTTTCCTGCTCTTCACGGCTTCTGTCTTCGGTGGAAATCAAGGTGAACGGAAGATGAAAGTCGTTTACCAAATCCTCGAGATCGGAACGATTGCCGGCGACTCCAACCAACTCCATATCCAATTCTCCAAACCGATGACGGATTAAAAGATCTCCTAAACAATGCGCCTCTTTCGTAACTAAGATTGCGATTCTCGGTTTTCGCAACGGAGAAAGATTGAGATCGCTCCCTTCTGGCAGAAGATTCTTCAATTGAGAAAGAAGCATATTCTCGTCGATCGGACCTGTGAACTCGGTCCTCATAAAAAATGTGGAAGCGGGATAATCTACGAATTCCTGATTGTTGACGATATTAGCGCCCATCTGAAACAAACATCCCGTGATCTTATAGATCAACCCCGAAGAATCCGGGCAACGAATGAGTAAAATCCGGGAATTGATTTCTTTCATTTTGAGGTTCGGAACCGGGAAAACTTTGGGGGAAAAGATGCAAAAACCTAACAGTTTGAAGACGTTTTGAAACAAGGCTAACTTGGGCTAAAACCGTAGGAAACGCCAGAGGGACCCAGTTTACATAGCTTCGCCGCGTCAGTCCCAGGGGCTTTCTTTTCATTCCGTAGAGAAAAGAAAGAAAGTCAAGGAAATTTGTTCAATAATTGAACAGATTATCTCCTCTCAACCGGGAAAGACTTCCAAAGCGAAAAGTTTCGCTTACAAAGGATCATACACTTTCGGTATAGAGAGTTGTGGATACCGAAGTTGTGTTACGAAATTGAAATGAGAATCTTCGAACTCATTCAAAGACAACGATGTCCGAGTAAATATGAATCATAGGTCTATTAGCAAATTAGAAAACAAAAACCAATTCGATACAAGAACCACTTTTTTCTTGCATAAAGAATTCTAAGATCAAAGTATATCCAATTTCTGCCCCGTAACTTCAGGAGATTCTAACATTATGGCCGACTCTGCTATTGTCCAAAAACTGGACTCAAAGCTTATCGAAGATGGTATCTTAGATAGAGCTTTCGAAGAAGACTATTCGCTCGTTCACCACAAACTCAATGATGAGATTCGCAAAACCGGAAAGTCCGCTCAACCGGAGCAAAACTTCGAACTCGGAGAAAAGATTCTGAGAGAATGGCTGCATGGCCTTGCCCGCCAAGGCGCTTCTCAAGAAAAACTAACGAGTTATCTGCGTTGCGGATTGGCCCACCTTTCCTATGATTCTATCGAATCCGCAAACGAAGGATTGGAGACCAGCGATATCGACGAATTGATCGGCCGCACCTTGGTTTCATTTAAGAATCGAGACTTTGAAAGGTCCTTCTTCCGTTTGAATGACGGAGATAAAACCGTAGTTCAAAAAGTAGCTGCGAAGAAAAAAGCTGCCACTAAGAAAGCTGCAAAGAAAAAGGCCGCGAAAAAGAAAGTCGCTAAGAAAAAAGCTGCAAAGAAGAAAGCGGCTCCTAAAAAGAAAAAGACCGTGAAGAAGAAAGTCGCAAAGAAAAAACCGGCAAGCAAGAAGAAGGTGGCTAAGAAAAAGTCCCCGAAAAAGAAATCGGCCAAGAAAAAAGCTAAAAAAAAATAAGCTAAACTCTTTCCAAAGCCTTCCACTTTTTCCAAAATCTTGGAGCTTCCATCGGGAGGCTCCAAGAAAATAAGAGCCCCTTTCCCCAAAGCCGCTCGGACCCAAAACCTTCTTTTCAAATCATCCCCGCACCTCCGAATCCTTTTTTAAATCCAATCTTCAATTTTTTAAGAATAATTTATTTCCCACACAGATAGAATGCAGGAGTTCCCACACAGATAGAATGCAGGAGTTCCCACACAGATAGAATGCAGGAGTTCCCACACAGATAGAATGCAGGAGTTCCCACACAGATAGAATGCAGGAGTTCCCACACAGATAGAATGCAGGAGTTCCCACACAGATAGAATGCAGGAGTTCCCACACAGATAGAATGCAGGAGTTCCCACACAGATAGAATGCAGGAGTTCCCACACAGATAGAATGCAGGACGGTGACCCCGATTCCCTTTCTTTTCTTCCTTAGCACTTACAAAAAAAGAGTGCTAAAAAAATAAAAAAAAACTTGAACTTTTTGAACAATTTAGCACTCTAATATTCAGATTGCTAATAGAGGAAATCAAAATGATCAACGAATTTAGAATCATAGAAGACCTTCACAGACTACAGAATCAGTTTGCCAGTCTTTGGGACCCCTTCGTCGCGGCTGGAGGAAGCGTTTATCCCGCTTTGAATATCCATAAAGGATCGGATCAAGTCACCATTACCGCTCTCGTTTCAGGAATCGATCCAGACTCTTTGGATATTACGGTCAGCGGAAACCAGCTCCGACTCAGCGGAGAAGTTATCTCCGGAGCCCCAAAATCGGATTTAGGAGCCAATCGGGTGGAACGATTTCACGGAAAATTTCAGAGATCCCTCGAACTTCCCGCAGAGGTGGATCCGGAAAAAACCACGGCGGAATTTAAGAATGGAATTCTACACTTAACTCTTCCGATTCGTGAAAGCGTTAAACCGCGTAAAATTCAAGTTCAATCAAAATAACAAAGGAGAATCGTTTATGACAAGTGCAGTTTTGAACAAAGAAAATCATTCCAACGTTCAAGAACATTCTACTTCGGGAGAAGTTCGTAAGGAAAAGATCAGAGTCCTGACTCCGAGAGTGGACGTATATTCCGATGAAGAAAACATCTATCTTCTCGCGGATCTTCCCGGTGTGGAAGAAAAAGAAGTCCAAGTTCAAATTGAAAAGGATCAACTGACGATTTCTGGTAAAACCGCCGACAAAAGTATCCCAGGCGAACTTCGATATTCCGAGTTCAGAACCGGAGAATACAAAAGATCGTTCACTCTTACCGAATCCATCGAAGAGGATCGGATCTCTGCGGTTTATAAAAACGGGGTCCTGAATCTAACCCTACCTAAGAAAAAACCTCTTACAAAAAAAATAGAGGTTCGCTCCGAGTAATCGATTTGATCCGCCGGGTCTACCTGTCCTGCGTTACCCGGCGGAATTCTCATAAGGATTCGAAAAATCCCAACGGCTTTGATAGCCCGCGTTATACTTACCTGAAGTCTAAAACCCACATTCACACCCGGGACGAAAGTCCCGGGGTTTCTTTTTTTTAAACGGATGTTTGCAATAAACAAAATTCATTCGGGGATTGTGGAAATCGTTCGAATTCTAAAATTCAATCCAATCTGGATCGATCCTAAAACGGCCGAGTCAAAAGAAATCTGCGGTTAAAATCAGATTGTCGCGAAACGGATCTCGTAAGACCGTATTCTTATGAAAACCTTCCTACTCCTGCTCTGTTCCAATTTATTTATGACCTTTGCTTGGTATGGACATCTCAAGTTCTTTCACGGTTGGAGCCTTCCTCTTACAATTTTTTTGAGCTGGGGAATCGCGCTTTTTGAATACATTCTCATGGTTCCCGCAAATCGAATCGGCTATGGAGAAGAAGGATACAGCGCGTTTCAACTCAAAATTCTCCAGGAAGTAATTACAATCTCGATCTTTATCGTTTTTGCTTCTCTCGTTCTAAAAGAAAAAATCAAGTGGAATCACGCAGTCAGCTTTCTTTTAATTTTGGGCGCAGTGGTCTTCGCTTTTTATGAAAAATCTCCTTCTTCCCAATGAACGAGATTTCAAAAACGGCGCTTTGGAATTCACACACAGATTAGAATGCTGGAGTTCCCACAAAATTCGAAATCGACGAGAGCGAAATGAAAACGAGAAATTTATAATTGTTCCGACAAACAATCTTTCCGAAAAATTCTGCTTGCAAGGGACTTTAAGTCCGCCCCCGGATATCACAGGGGACATCTGTTTTTTACAGAATGAAAGATTTCACCGAGACCCAAACGATCTCAGTTTAAAAACCGATTCAAAAATTCGTATCTTACAAAAATCTTCGGATTTCTTTAGCGAGAATTTTGCCGTCAGTGTTGCCGGGATAGGTTGCGATGATTCTATTCTGCTCGTCCACGACATAAAGAAAGACGGTATGATCCACCGTATATCCTCCTTCTAACTGAGGGGCGCTGACTTTTTTGGAAATCGCACCGAAGGCGGACTGAAGAGAATCCAATCGAGATTTATCACCGGTCAATGCGATCAATCGTTTACCCGGAAACTGCTTTATATATTTTGAAAGTAATTCGGGCGAATCTCTTTCCGGATCCACACTGATAAAAATCGGAGTTAGATCCTTTCCCAAACTCCCCAGTTCTTGAACAGCCGCAGACATATCCAACAAGGCTCTCGGACACATATCTGGACAGTGCGAAAATCCGAAATAAACAAGTTTTAACTTTCCGGGAATTTTACCGAGAACGATCTCTTGATTGTTCGTATCTTTTAAAGAAGAAGTAGACCATTCGGAAACGAACACCGGCTCCTGAGAATTGGATTTGGATCTCCATTCTTTCCAACCGAAAAATCCAAGCCCGATTCCAAAAATCAAAACAAAAACAAATAGAATTTTTTCTTTCAAAACATTCTCCCCAATACGTTAGACGTCACACAGCGACGATCCAGCCCATCGCTCCGTTTTCCGCCATCTTTGTCTGATGAGGATGAAACATATATCTTCCTCTTTTCGGAAGAGTGAATTCGATAAGGACCCGTTCGGTTTGTCCGAGGGTAACTACGTCCGTGTGATCATCCGGAGTCAGTCTCGTTCCGGTTCGAAATACATCAAAGGTTTGAGCGTGTAAGTGAAAGGAAGCTACGGGTTCGTATTCACAAAGATTGGCGATATAAAGTCTTACCTTTTGACCCACGGGAACTTTGATCGGATACCGATCGTAAAACCCGGCCATACCGTTCCAGGAAAAGATATCATTTCTCCCCTTGTCTTCCAAATCCCAGCCAGAAAGAATGAGCATAAATTCGTGAGCGGGAGGTCTTCCGCCGGGAGGATCTACGATCAATCCGCCATACAAACCCTTTGCCATATGACTCGCCAAAGGAGGGACGTGACAGTGATAGGGATGAAATCCGATCGGTCCCGCGGTCAGCTTATACGTTTTTTCCGTACCGGTAACGATCGGTTCCCAGCCGTCTTCGTTCGGATCATGACTTCCGTGAAAATGAATCGAGTGATTGTGTTCGGAATCGTTTCTAAGAGTGATCTCCATCTTCTGACCCAGCTTGGCGCGGATCACTGGACCGGGAACCAATCCGTTGAAGGTCCATGCCTTCACGACCGTATTGTGTGCGATCGTCAAGGGCATCTCAATGATATTCAGGTGTTGTTTGAGAATCGGACCAGGACTTGCAGAGAGACTTTTCAAATCCATCCGAGAAAGAAATTCGGGATCCGTTTGGAAGGGAGGATGAACCATACTTCCATACGAATTGTTTCCCGGATTTCCTGGAATCGAAGCTTCCTTATTTACGCCTACAATTCCGGGACGGACCTTACAAAGAAAACCGCCGTTGTCCTTTCCGTCTCCGATCGAGCTGATTCCGGCACCGGCCGCCAAACCCGCGCCACCGATTCCGATCCATTTGAGAAACTGTTTCCGATTCAAGATTTTTTAGAATTTGGCAACCGATGTGATCAGAATGATCAGCGCCAAAAACCCCACTCCCCCATAGACGAGGGAATTTTTCAACCAAGCCGGAACCTTGGATCCGCCCGCAACGAGATACGCTCCGGCTCCGATAATCGGGACCAGAAGAATCGCTCCCGTCCAGATCGATCCGGTTTTCGAATCCACGTCGCTTCTTTTTACCAGATCCGATAACGCGAGAGGCGCCAAAAGGGTGTAAAGAATAAACGGAAAATAGTATCCGTAAAAGTTAAATAATAAAGCAAAAAACCCAGGTCCGCCGATAACAGTTTGTTCCATTGTTTTTCTCCTAAATGATAATTTCTAAATATTCTAAACTTCTTAAGTAATCGTTTTGGTTCCGACTCCGTTCATTAACGAAAGACCGGTGTAGATAAGCAACAGAAAGAATGCGATGAGTCCGCCCCAAACCAAAGTTCGTTTAAACCAGTTCGGATACGTGCTTCCTCCGCCGAGCAGATAAATCGCAGGGCTCAAAATCGGAACCAGGGTGATCGCCGCGATCCAGGAAAGTTTTTTGTTTTGATCCAAGTCCGTTCTGTCTTTCAGATCGAACAAGGACATCGCAGTCCAACAGATATAAATCGCAAACGGAAGCAAAAATCCCAACCAGTGATAGAAGAATGGAAAGAGACTTGTTGGTTTTACGAGAGTAATCGCACCCGTGGTCGGAGCCGGTTTTCTCGGAACCGTTTTTAAAATCTCTTCCGCTTCTTTTGGAAGATGGATCCGTTTGACATCCAATTTAAAATCCTCAAACGCGGTTAACGCAGGTTTTACCGGAGCGGAACTTCCGCCGGGCAGATTGACCTGAGGACCGGGAATCGGTTGTTCTTTATAATTCCCCGAAGGAAATCTTCCGCCGGAAGCCTGCACCATAAGACCGAGGGCTCCGATCATCATCGAAAGATCGCCTCCCATAGGAAGCCTGAAAAAAGAATCGCATCCGTTCCATTTTTCCAGGAACGCGGGAAGTTCCGTCCGATACTCGTTTCCGGAAAAACAGTTTCCGGTGCTCATAGGACCGACCAGAGCGATGTCCGCTCTTCCTGAGTTGTAAACAATATTGTCCTGAACCACGTTGTTATGCGAAATCCAAAACTTCTCATCCAAGTTTGGAAGAATCACGATCCCGTTGTTCACGTGATCCACCACTACATTTCTTTGAATGGTATTGGAAAGCCCGCCCGCGATCAATATCCCGTTTCCAAAGGAAGGATATTCCAAAGCCGCGATCGGAGCGTTAGGGTTATTGTTGTTATAAACCAGGTTTCCAATGATCGTAGTTTCTCTTTCCGGAGGCAGAAGCTCGCGATCCAGAGTGTTTGGAGCAAGACCGACAATATTGTTTTTCCAAACCGAACTGATGAGATAAAGCTCACCTCCGGAGTTGGTCCCCGAATACCCGAGAGCATTGTGTTCTGAAACCACATCGTATAAAATCGCCTTACAAGGATAACACTGTCCTATATAGATTCCCGAATCCGGAGACCCGGAAGCATACGAATGCTCGATGACTCCATTCATGGAATCGAAAGCGTAAATACCATAGTCGCCGTTATTGTGTGCGGTCAGATAAGATCCGCGAAATCCTTTCACACCGGTCCAAAAAAATCCGTTCAGACTTGCGTTTCTCGCGGTCATGTTTTCGATCACAACTCCGTTAGCGGCAACGACCATAATCCCGTTTCCTCTTTGAAACTGACCGTCAATGATGACTTTGTTTCGATCCACACCTCGGATCGTGATCGAAGGAGTGGTCACTGTGACCTCTTCAAGATAAACACCCTCGCTGATCAAAATCAAATCGCCTGGATTGGCCGCGTCGACCGCATTCTGAATCGTAGGATATTGAGAAGGAACCTTACGTGTAGTTCCCGAAAATTGCGCCACATTCTTCCAGGATTTTCCGGATTTAGCAGCAGGATTGTAAGGAACGTTTCCTACAACGATATCCCCGACCATTCCGCTCTTTCCATCGGGAGTTGCGTGAAAAGAACAGAAATAAGGAAAAACACCTTCTTTCGGAAAAGTAACTTTACTTTTGGATCCGCGAGGCATTGCGATATTACCAAATGTTTTTTCGGTGGACCAATCTTTGGCGACGCCGATCGCGTTATGCGGATTGTTTCCGGAGTTTACAAACTCGACAACCCCACCCACTGGAATTCTCTGCATCGGAGGTGAAAAGGAATTATCAATCATCAAGACGTGAGCGAAACCCTCGATCTCGTCTTTTTTTTCATCGGAACAGTCAGAAAGGAAGATCCCAAACACAATCCCAGTCAAAAGAAAAGCGATAAGGGAGAGAACTTTTTTGATTTCGAAACCTGGTTTTTTCATTTTTGATTGAACCTCCGGGTTTTCCGGAATTTTATTGTATCCTGAATCGAAACGATCATAAGAAGTGGGATGCTCATTTATCCGCTGGTCTCAAGCGATTGCAAAGTAGAAAATATCCACTTTTGATCTATAAATGACTTCTTAATTCTCCCTTCAGAATAATGAGCATTTGCTCACATATTATAAAAAACTCAAGACAAAAAAAGATGAGAGTGAATTTTCCAAAGTTAAATTCGAACAGTTGTTATCTCTTTTATGAAAGAATACCAAACTCACTGCGAATGACAAAAAATGAGATTTCTATCTAACTTACAGGATCTATTCAAAATTCATTCTGCGAATTCTACGCATCCCAATGCTTGGAAGAGAAAGATCATTCAAGTATTTCTCACCGTCTTTTCCGGTTTTGGTCTCATCGTTTATATCCCAAGCGTCTATTTAGCATGGACCGAAGGACTGGGTGAAGTTGTAATCATCGACACCCTCGCGCTGCTTTTAGTCTGGTTTCTTCTTTTACTACCCAATCGTTATTATAAATCCAAGTCGTATTTTTTATTGGCACTTGTCGGCATCATGGCCGCCCTTCTCTATACGAAAATCGGTTTAGGAGGAGCGGGAATTCTCTGGTTCTTTTTAATCCCTGTATTTTCTGGAATCTTTCTCAATCCGACTTTTTCTTTTTGGAGTTGGCTGCTTGCCTCTTCCTGTGTATTTGCAGGTGCGTTCCTCGCGCACTTTCGAATCTGGAAAGGAAATGAAAGTCCGATTCAAATCCTGGTAGTGGGAGTCAACTTTACTTTTTTATGCGGACTTTTGACCTTCTCCGTAATTGCCATCTTGAGAGGACTCGCAGAAGGAATTCGAAAGCAAAAACAACTTATCCTTCTCCAAAGAAAAACGACCACGGAATTGCAGAACGAGGTTGCGATCCGAAAAAAAATGGAAATCAAACTGACCGAATCCTTGAACGACAAAGAAACTTTTTTTAAAGAGATTCAACATCGGGTCAAAAATAACACCCAGCTGATTCTTTCTATGATGACGCTGGAACAGGAAAAAACGAAATCCGAACCCGCTAAAAAAGCAATCGCATCCGCAATGAATCGGATTCATTCGATGGCAATGGTTCAGGACTATCTGTTCTTAAAAGATTCATGCAAGGTCATTCACGCAAAAGATTATCTCAATTCTTTGATTCAACACCTTTTTGTTTCCTACGGTCCGAGCGATGGTAGAATTCAGTGCGACAGTAAAATCGAGGAAATTTATCTTCCTATGGAAAAAGCGATTCCTTGCGGATTGATAGTCAACGAACTCCTGTCAAATTCCTTCAAACATGCATTTCCTGAAAATCGAAAAGGCAAAATTTCCACTCTCTTTCAAAAATCGAATTCGGGTTATCTTACTCTCGAAGTTGCCGATGACGGCGTCGGAAAGGAAGCCGAAAAAAACGAATCCGGAGAAAGCTCTTCCTTGGGAATGAGTTTGATCGAAGCACTTTGTCGACAGCTGAGAGGAGAATTGGAAGTAGAACGAGAAAACGGATTTTTAGTACGAATTCGATTCTTCTCTTGATACCGGTTTTAAAATTCTACATTTCATCATTGGTCATTTCAGAATGATTTTATGAAAAAAATCGATCGAAAATTTTGAATTTGTACGGCAACAACGTATAGATCAAACCGATTTTTGTAACGGGCAGATTCCGTTTTTAAACCGAAATTTTTTATGATCAAAAAGAAAGGTTTGCACAATCAACCATTCACTTTTGCAAATCGTATCAAACCCATCACTCCGGAAAGGATTCAAAACAAAGAGTCCTCTCTTTAAGAAACGAATGAAATTGTTTGTGTGTTGCACATTCCTCTTCGGTCGCCGTAAAATAATCGTATCCACCGCCCTTCATCTTGATCCTGCAACATCCTTGAACCGGAAGTTTGCTTTTGGAATTTCCAGAATCTTGACCCGATTGGTTTTTATCCGATTCTTTAGAAAATAAAATTCCACAGAAAAGTAAAAATGCTAAAAAGGCCGGTATTATTCTTTGAAATTTGCGTCGATTTATCATCGTCTTTGTTCCCATTTTATATTTGTTTTTAAAATTTATCGAACATTTGTCTTCAAGATATTTTGCATAAAACAGAATGCGATTTCAATTTTTATCAATACTTTTTCGACCTAGTTTCGAGCAAATAAAATTGCCGCGTATTATAAATTAAATTGCATTTATTAATTAAGTGAAAGATTCATATTTTTTATCATTAGTTTCAACCGATAGGAATCTTAGTTTTATGAAATTTTTAAATCACCGTTGCCCAGCCCCAATCTTTTTAAAAATCTATATTGCATTCTTCTTATTTTTGATTCCACAATTGACTTTTGCAGAAACCATTCTTTTTAAAACCGGCGAGCGGGTATACGCATCCGTAATCGATCAAGATTCTGAATCCGTTACCATCATCCGAGACGGAAAAAGAGAAAAACTCGGGAAAATCAAAATTCTTAAAATTATATTCAAAGAAATCAAGGACGAACAGGAAATCACCAAGATCATTGAAGCCGAAAAAAAGAAGCTCGGCAAAGAAGGAAAAAAAAGCGATAAAGAAGAACAGCTCGATACTCTCTTTCTGGAGCAGATGATCAAAGAAAACAGTTATAAGATCGTTCAAAAACGTCTGGCTTTGCTCGAAAAATATCTGGAGGAGCGAGATGGAGATTGGGAGGGATACATTTCTGCAAAACGAAATCCCTGGGAACCGGTTTGGAAATCGGCGATTCTACCGGGCTGGGGTCAAGGTTATATGAGACAAAACGGCTGGAGTTCGATATATTCAACTTTGTTTTTTAGTTCTTTGATCGCTTATTTCGGGTTAGATGCCGCTGAAAAAGAAAGGGCCGACTCATACAATAAAAAAATCGTAAAAACTTTCGAGCAACAATTCACAACAACTCTTTTGCTCGGTTCCGATCCGACGGCCGCGGCTACTTTTGATTTATACCTCCAACTCAACACCGTAAAAAATATTGTTTCACTCAATTCCATCCGTTCGGACGAGGCCGGCTACAAAAACGCAAAACATGCCGCGATAGGGATTGCGGTTGGCATCTATGCGATCCAATTGGTTCACGCGTATTTTTCGGGAAAGATTTGGGCACAAAACAACACAATCCAAACCCCAACGGGAGAAACCGTCTCGGAAGGATTCGGAATCCGAGGAAACCCCATGGTATCGAGAGATCTTACAAACGGAACACTGAGTGTAGACATCGGCGGACAAATTCTATATTCCGTGTTTTATTAAGAATTTTTTAAAACGAAACCCGATCAAAAAGTTTGTTTCTCGTTTTCAGTTTGAAAAAGGACGATCCCCCGTTCGATTTTACTTTAAGCGAGACTTCAAGTCCGTTTTCAAACTATTTTTCGAAAAGATCTCCTTTGTCGGAACAACTGAATCTTCCAATTCAAAAACGAACGAACCAATCTCTGAAGGGTTTTATCGTTTCGGAACGGAGTATCCCTTGGAAGACAGCCATTCTTCGTTAAAAATTCGAGACTGATATCTGGCTCCGGAATCGCATAGAATCGTTACGATCGTATGGCCGGGACCGAGTTCCTTTGCCAATTTCACGGCGGCTCCCACGTTGATCCCCGTGGATCCTCCCAAAAACAAACCGTCCTTGTGCAAAAGTTGATAAACGACTTTGAGACATTCTTCATCGGTGACTCGGATCGCGTCGTCCATCGGCGCGTCTTTCATATTCTCTGTGATTCTGCCGTTCCCGATTCCTTCCGTAAAAGAACTTCCTTCCGCAAGAACCTCACCCTTCTTTACATAATTATAAATTCCGGAACCGTATGGATCCGCTACTACGGTTTTGATCTTGGAATTTTTTTCCTTTAAAAACAGAGAAACTCCCGCATACGTTCCACCGGTTCCGAGTGAAGTGATCCAAGCGTCAATCCTGCCGTCCGTCTGTTCCCAGATCTCGGGTGCCGTCGTCTCATAGTGCGCATTTCGATTTGAGATATTGTCAAACTGATTCGCCCAGACAGCGTTCTCCAATTCTTCTGCGATTCTTCCGGAAACCTTTACATAGTTATTCGGATCCTTATAAGGAACGGCGGGGACAGTTCTGACCTCGGCGCCCAACGTTTTTAAGAGATCGATTTTTTCTTGGGACTGAGTGTCCGGAATGATGATGAGAGTTTTATATCCCTTCGAATTGCAGATATGAGTCAGACCGATTCCGGTGTTTCCGGCGGTTCCCTCGACGACGGTTCCGCCCGGTTTGAGACTTCCCTTTTTTTCGGCATCCTCTACGATAAAAAGAGCCGCTCGGTCCTTCACGGAACCTCCGGGGTTTAAAAATTCGGCCTTTCCGTAGATATTACATCCGGTCTCTTCGCTAAAACTGCGAAGCAGAATGAGCGGTGTGTTTCCAACCGCGCTTGAGAAATCTTTTTTAACGTTCATAGCGCCTTCTTTTTTGTTGAGAATGCTCTAATCTCTGATATATCCTGAAACAAAAATACTCCGCATAACAACGCGGAGTATTTTCCATATTCTCATTTTGGAATGTGTTCCAAATGGAATATTTTCTATTTTGAATCTTAGAACCGCGAGTATTATGCGACGGTTACGTCTTTTGAGAGATAAACATCCTGAATCGCGTTCAAAAGAGCAACACCGTCTTTCATCGGTTTTTGGAACGCCTTTCTTCCGGAGATCAATCCCATACCGCCCGCCCTTTTGTTTACGACCGCAGCTTTTACCGCGTCGCCAAGATCATTCTCACCGGAAGCGCCGCCCGAATTGATCAGACCGATTTTTCCCATATAACAATTCGCAACTTGGTATCTCGCCATATCGATCGCGTTATCCGCGCTTAAAGCGGTATACATTCTATCGTCTTTTTTACCGAACTTCAAATCCTTAAAACCGCCCGCATACACTTCGGGAAGTTTTTGTTTTACGATGTCCGCTTGAATCGTCGCAGCCAGATGGTTCGCCTGTCCGGTAAGATCGGTAGCCAAGTGATAGTCGATTTTATCCGGTTTGAATCCGTCATTTCTCAAGTACGCCCAAAGAATGGTTACCATTCCGAGTTCGTGAGCTCTGTGAAACGCCTCGGTGATTTCCTGAATTTGACGGGAAGATTCGTCCGATCCGAAATAGATCGTAGCCCCGACCGCAACCGCACCCATATCAAACGCTTGTTCCACATTTGCAAATTGGATCTGATCAAATTTGTTCGGATACGATAGAAGTTCGTTGTGATTGATCTTTACGATAAAAGGAATCTTGTGAGCGTATTTTCTGGATACGAGTCCCAGAACCCCCAAAGTGGAAGCAACCGCGTTGCAACCGCCCTCGATCGCAAGTTTTACGATATTTTCAGGATCAAAATACGCAGGGTTTTTAGCAAAAGACGCGCCCGCGCTGTGTTCGATTCCCTGATCCACGGGAAGAATGGACGTATAACCGGTTCCAGCCAATCTTCCTGTATTCAGGATGGTCTGATAGTTTCTGAGGACAGTATTGTTTCTATCGCTTTGAGACAGAATTTCATCCACATAATTGCCTCCCGGGAGGCTCAGAGATTCTTTTGGAATCGTTTTACAGATATGGTTTAAAAGAGAATCCGCTTCTCCGCCGAGGGCGGCTTTGATTTTATCAATCATTCCTAAGTTCCTTGCTCGATTTGAATGTTGGATACAGGTTTTTTCATTCCACTTGGATTTTCCATCGATTTTCTGTCTCAATTCGGAGCCTCAATGCTCCCAAAAAAATTCAGACAGGAACTTGGATGATAAAATCCCAACTGGAACCCGATTTTTTCAGAAGGAGCTGGCCTCGATTGGCCTGCAGAATCCCGTAACAAACGGAAAGTCCCATTCCGATCCTCGCGTCGTTGGAACGAAAATTTTCAAACGGTTCGAATCGACTCTCTTCGTCTAGGTTGATGTTCAGCTTTCCGGAAATCAGAATTTTGAGATAGGAAGGTTCTCCTTTCTCCAATCCCGCCTTCAGATGAATCTCTGCGTTTTTTTGATTTTCAGAATAGTAATACAGAATGTTGTAAAGTACTTCCCGAATCTGATTCGGCCTCAGTTGCACATCCAAATCTTCCGGAATCTCTTTGATCAAATGTATGTTTTTGGATTTGAGCATTTCGGAAATCATACCCTCCACGGAGTTCACGAGTTTTTTTACATTGGTCTCAAAAGGCGATTCAGGATCTTGTCTGGAAAATAAAACCAAATTGCGAATGATCGAAGCGATTCTTTCCCCTTGTTCGATCACAAGTCTTGCGTAGTTTTTCGTATCTGCGTCCCCGCTCGTATGATTTCGAATGATATGACCGTAGTTGATGATTCCCATCAAAGGATTGTTGATCTCATGAGCCAAACCGGCTGCGAGTTTTTGGATGGAATCCAGTCTTCTTTCGGACTGAATCACTTTTTCCATTTCCGTGATTTCCTTTTCCGAAACCGACAACGAAGACAACTCCGAAAGGGTAATGATCGAACCGACTACGTTTGTCTGTTCGTCCCGAATCGGAGAAACTCGAAATGCGATCTGAATTCGAGTTCCATCCTTCCGTGTCAACAGAGAGGGGATGTATTTTACGTGATTGAGTTTGCCGGAAAGGTTTCCCGCTTTTATATTTTCTCCCGAATCCGTAGAAAGGGTGAGGACCTTTTCCCCCGCTTCTCCTTGAACCTCGGAGAGCATCCAGCCAGTAAGAGCCTCTGCGGTTCGATTCATAAATAGAATCTTTCCGTCCCGATCGAAAGAAATCGCGCCTTCGCCGATGTTTTGTATGACGTCTCTGAATTCCTTACCCTCTTCTTTAGCCTTCCCAAACCTCTGTTGTTGTTTGAGAGCGATTTCGATCGAATTTTTCAGAGCCTGAGGTTGGAACGGCTTAGCTATATAACCGAACATCGAAGCCTTGTCTACCGCGCGATTGAAGGTTTCGTCGTCGGCAAATGCGGTCATAAAAATGACCGGGACATCCATTCGTTTCTGAATCCGTTCTGCGGCTTGAATTCCGTCCAATTCCCCTTCGATTCGGATATCCATGAGAATTAAATCGGGTTTTGTGCGTTCCGCCAAATCCAGGGCCTCGTCCGCGGTCCTGGCGGTTCCCGCAATTTGATACCCCAGTTTTTGGAGAGAGACCTGAAGGTTAAAGGCAATCAGCCATTCATCGTCTACGATGAGAATCGAGGGGCTGGGCGGATTTTCGAGGGTGTCCATTCTAAATTGAGTAACCTTTGGCGAAGAAAATGAAATTGTATACGTAAATTGAAAACCATTTTTCAATCTCAAAAGAGAATTCTACACTAAATGGACGTTTAGTTCAAAAGATATTATCCTTCTTTTGAAAAATTCTTGAACCTTCCATCGAAAGTCTTAGCATATTACGAGCGAGATAGCCAAAAAATAGCGAAACATGAGCTCGTGACCCCGTCGGGAACGAGATTGAGTTTCGGATGGTTTTCAACGGAATTGAGAAATAGAGCGACCAAAACTCAATATTTTTCCTTCTGGATCGAAACAGAATGGAAGCAAAGATGAGCGGGATGTTCGTTCCCACGGGAGGCAGTGCGCTTGAGTTTGCAAGTCCCGGGGGAAGCGCTCGAGTTGTGCGGCCAAAAACCGCAATCCTTGCTCGAAATCCGAAAGAAAGCGCTGTTTCCCATGCCTTCTTTTGATAGACAAAAGCGAAACGGGGAAAACGAACGGAGACGATATGTACGTAAAACAGATCCTTGCAAAAAAAGATCGAAAACTGCTTTCGGTCGAACCAGAAACTTCGGTCATGGATGCGGTCAAGTTTATGACCAAATATGATATCGGATCAGTCATGATTTTAGGAGAAGGAAAACTCAAAGGAATTTTCACAGAAAGAGACGTTCTGCACCTTTCTGCGGAACTCGGTATGGACTTTTTTAAAAAATCTGTTTCCGAGGTCATGTCCACAAACCTAACCACAATGTCCCCCGAAGGAGATGTGGATGAGTTGCTTTCCATCATGCTCAAAAAAAGAATCCGTCACATGCCTATCTTAGAAGACGGACTTTTAATCGGAATCATTTCGATCGGAGATGCGGTGAAGGCAAAAATCGAAAAAACGGAAGAGGAAAATAAGAATTTGAAGCAATACATGTATAACGAAAACGGATTTATTTAATCCAAAATATTTCCAGCGTTTCCCGAAATTTCCTCTGAAATCAGATTTATCATTTAAATCCGAATTCGTTTGTAGTAGTTCCTACAAACGAGTCTTCCTGAAAAAAATGCTTGATACGGACTTAAAGTCCGCATCCCGTTAGTATCACGGAGATTTTAAAATTCTGCCCAAAACAGCAAATTGGGATCGTTCCTCTTGCATTTTTTTTCATTTTTTTCAGATTGCAGGAATCGACGACCGGGTCATATTAGAATCAACACCATGAAACTAATCCTTTTCATCGCAATGACCTATCTGGTTTATCGTTTCCTTTCTCGATTTTTTACAAATCCAATGGAGCGACCGAAAGCTCAGTGGAAAACGTTTTATACAAATGTTCCTCCCTCCGCTCAATCTCCGAAAGAAAAAGATATTTCCGGAAAAGCAAGGGTGATCGATTCGGCTTCTTTAAACGAAAAATGAAACCGAAGTTTTTTCTTTTTAAGATTTCCGCAATCGTTCTTGTTTGTTCTCTTTTCTCCTTTTGTTTCAAACCCACCGGAGAATTCGGATGGGCGGTAATGGACGAAGATACTCTGAACATCATTGAAAAGAAAATCATGACCGTGGGCGAATATACGATCACTCGTGAAAATTTGATCTTTCCAGAAGACAAGACCATTCACTATATCTATCGATTTTCGAGATCCGTTCCCGAAACCGCGGAAACTTATGTGAGTTTGAGTCGATTCCAATTGGGCTATAACGAATTGGACGTACTCAGAAAAAGACCAAACCCGATTTCCAGAACCATAGAAGGATCCTTTCAAGGACTGACTCATGGAAAGTATCTGCTCAAAGTTGCATACGAAGGGGACGTAATCGATGAGGTGGAATTTTTGATTCGGTCTCCGAGAACCGGAGATCCTCAGGAAGCGAGTTCTCAGGCCGCTGACGATATAGAAAAAGCGATGAAGTGATTTAGAGAGGTTCTCTAGAGATCCCATCCTCCAAAATTTTATTGATCCGATCGATGTTTTTCAAAGACAGATTGATTTCCAAAAAATTTCCGATCTTTATAATATTCTCATAAACCTTTCTTGCGGACAGAAAATCCTTTTCTTGCTCCAAAAGAACGGACAACTTTTTCATCGCTAAGGTGACCGGCGTGGAATTCAATTTGGTTTGAACGATTCCCAATCTACTCGTAGATTCCTGTAGATCCAGATCCTTCAGACGATATTGAGCCATGGTGGAATCGTCCGTTTTTTCCAAGAGATTTTTTTTGATCTGAAGCGTTTCCCTTTTTAAGGAAGAATTTTTTGATTCCTCGTTTTTGTAGACCTCGTTGAGTCTTTCGTAAGAAGCGATTGCTTCGTTCAGAGCGGCCTTTTCCAACTTTGGCTTTCTATGATACGAATGAACTTTGGAAATCCCGTATTGAGATAAAAACTCCTGACGATAGAGTTCGCAGATTTCCTGAAACGGAAGATTTGCATTGGTCGGATCCGGATGATTTTTCAACCAAGCTTCGTAGTAAATCATGGCCTTTTCCAAATTCCCCGTTCGATTTTCAAAAAAAGATCCGAGTTCGTATGCAAACGACGTTTTCCTTCTCGGATTCGTTTCCGCATTGTAATAGAGTTCGTAATAAGATGCGGCTAAAACATTCTGTTTGAGTTCGGTATACAGCGAAGCGATAGAATCGTAAACTTCCGCGAGTTTGGATTCCTCTATGTTTTCTTTTCGAGCGAGTTCCAAATACTTTTTATAAAAATCGATCGCCTTTGCCTTTTTACCGGAAGCCTTGAGTTCTTTCGCAAGATCTAAAAACGCATCCTTTGCGTTCGGATCCAGTTTGGTCACCAATTCCCAAAGAGCAGCGGTCGCAAAAAAATCTGTATTTCGTTTGTAGTCAAAGAGTACAAAAATTCCGGTTCCGCTCACGGAAAGATTGTTCACGACTTTCAAACGTTCTTTGTTTTCGTTTTCGGATTGTTTGATCAGATTGGCGAGGTAGTAGACGGTTTCTGCGTCTTCTTTCGATTTCTTTTTTAGAAAGGACTCGTAGACGCTGGATTTGGAATCGATATATTCTTTTTCTTTGGATTTAAGATCGTTCTCGTTTTGCGAAATCTTTTCCTTCAAAGTTGGAAGATCCTTTGCAAGAAGTCTAACTTCTCCGGAGGAACCTTCCCCGTTTTTCTCCGAAATCCTGGTTTCCTTACCCCGAAGTGAATTGGATTCCACAAGATGAAACAAATCCTTCGAGTCCTGAAGTCGTTTTTTAGAATTTTCTAAATTCTCCAGAGTCTGTTTGTGCGAAAGAGCCGATTGTTTTTCGGATGGTTCGTAAACTTCAGCGAGTCTGCGAGGATCCAAAAATTCATTCTCTGTATGACTAAAATCCCGATATCGAATCGCGGTCAGGGCAGCTTCGATCGCTTTTGCGTTCTGTTTTTTCTTACTGTATTCTCGCGAAAGAATCATATGAAGTTCGAAAAGAATCGGAGAATCTCTCAGCATTCCCGAAGGTGAGAGTTTGGAAAACATACTCAGGATCAAAAGCCGGATCGAGTTTCGGTTTGTCTTTTCGTCGAAAATTCTGCCTAAACGTTTTTCTTCTTCGATCCTTCGCGAATCGATAAACTGGTTATAATAATTGTTGAGAATTTTCTGAACTTCGGAAATGGGATCCTTGGACGGATCTTCGAGAGACTGACGGACGTTTTTTAAATCCTGTTCCGTAATTTTCACCGAAGGAGGATCGTATAAATTTTTGGAATCGTAACGCCTGTCCTGTTCGTCCGCCAAAACAACAAAACTACCCGAAAGAACAAGATAGAAACTGAGAATGAATTTTATTTTTTGCAACGATCGAATTTTGATACAACGAAGGTCGTTTCGAAAAGGAAAACGAGGTTTGTCATCCGACATTGCTTCCCAGTTCGGCCAATTCTTCCGCTCCCAAAATCTTTTCCACATCAACGATAATGATAAAACGATCGTCCTTCTTTCCTATACCGGTAATGTATCTTCCGGAAATTCCCTTTACCGAAGGAGGAGGAGGATTGATCGATTCCGGCGGGAATAAAACCACGTTAGACACCTTGTCTACGATGATCCCTACCGATTGCCCGCCTACTTTGACAACAATTGCCCGATCGTAAACAAGTTCGCCGTCTCTAGGAACCGTTAGTTTCACGGCGAGATCCACCATCTTGACTACCTTGCCCCGGATGTCCATGATCCCCGCAAAGTAGGTCTTCGCTTTCGGAATTCGGATGAGATTGTTGATTTTGATGATCTCGTCTACCAAGGAAATGGGAATCGCGTATTCCTCGTCCCCCAAGCTGAATAAAATATATTGGTGGTCGATTTCGGATGCCATGATTTACCTCAATACCGTGTATATCCGACGTAGTAAAAGTAAGATCCCAGACTCATGAACAAAAGGACTTTTACAAAGAGCGGATTTCTTTTTCTCAGGATCCAGTCTAAACCGCCAAAAAGCAAACCGAAAACCGCAAGAGAAAAACCCAGGAGATAGAAATCCGTATAACCGTAATAAACACAAATTCCGCAGGAGGTGCCGAGAAACAAATCCGCGCACTCGCTCCAAAATCTTTTTTTAAACCGAACGATCCACGGTTCTTTGTAATTTCTCTCTCGTGAAAAAATTCTTTGTAAGAATGTCCTTTCTCGATCAATTCCAAAAATATGATCATAACGTCTCGAAGTTTCCCAAGGTCTCTGCGTTCTTTCTTCGTTTTGTCCGAGAGGATTTTTAGAAATTCCATAAAGCCCTCCCAAAGTGCTGAGAAGATCTGGATCGGGCAAACAAGAGAAGATTTCCTGAAACGGAGCTAGCTTGGAATGAATCGGAATCATCCTTCCGTTCGAAAGGTCTTTTTCCTGAATCACGACCCCGTCTTTCACGGTGGAGATATAAATCTTTCCGTTTTCACCCGCGATTTCGAGGGTCAAACGAACTTTTTTTTCGTGAAAATTGAGATCCGCCTGAAGAATGTCTCCGGAGGGAGTTGTGGCGGAATATGATTTTGTATAACCTCTCGCAGGAGGGGATTCTTTCTTCCACCACCTGCGAAAAATTGAATAATCCTGATTGAAGCCCATACCGAATGTATCGGATGATTCGGAAATGGGCTTAACAGTCCTATGATGTCTCTAGCTTGATTCCGGGATTTCCGGAGAAGGAAGGAGGATCTATGGATTACTTTTTCTTCTTATGTCTGTTCGCTCTTCTCTTTTTCTTTCTTTTATGAGTAGCGATCTTTCTGCGCTTTCTTTTCTTACCTGAAGGCATTCAGAACTCCTTAGATTTCCTTCCTGTCAGAAAACTATTCTGTGTACTTTTGTAAAGTTTTATTTTTACGAAGTTCCGCGACGAGAGCTTTGATATCACCTACTCCCGTTTTTGTGCTGATAAAGAGAATGTCTTCCTCTTCCACAACGATCAAATCCTTTACACCCAAAAGAGCGGTAAATTCCTTTCGGGTTTGCGTAATATTTCCGGAGGATTTGTGAAACAGAATTTCCTTTCCCATATGTCTGTTTTCGGCGGAATCTCCAGGCATCACTCTTTCGAGAGAGTTCCAAGAACCCACGTCGTCCCAACCGAAACTCGCCTCCACCATTCTGATCCGGGAACTCTTTTCCATAATCGCGGTATCGATCGCTTCCGAAACGATGATCTTAAACGCGTTCGGAAGTTCCCCCGCTTTTTTAAACGGAAATCCCTCTTCGAGAGGTCTCAGAATTTTCGGAGAATGAACATTCAACTCTTCTAATATAACAGAAGTCTTCCAAAGAAAGATCCCCGGGTTCCAGTAAAAATTTTTCTTTTTGATATATTTGAGCGCGGTCTTCGCGTCAGGCTTTTCGTAAAAGGATTTTACCGCATAACTACCGTCATTCGACTTTCCGGATTCTATGTATCCGTATCCTACTTCGGGACGGTTGGGTTTGATTCCCAACAATACGAGATGATTCTGAACCTGAGTTAGGGCCTTTTCTATCGTTTTTGTAAATTCTTTTATAGGATTGATCCAAGCGTCCGCGGACAAGACCACCTGAATCGGATCTCCGTATTGCGCTTTAAAATATAAGGAAGCAAGAGCAATGATCGGTGCAGTGTTTTTGCCTTCCGGTTCGATGATAAAATTCTTTTCTGGAAAGTTTTTTTCCTGGGCTAGGATGGATTTCTTTAAACTCGCGTTGGTTCCGATATAAATGCGGTCGATCGAAGTAATTGTAAGAGCTCGATCGAGGGTTTCCTTAAGAAGGGTTTTGTTGGAATATACTTTCTGAAGTTGTTTCGGTGTGGAAACTCGGGAACGAGGCCAAAATCTCTCTCCCTTTCCTCCCGCCATAATCAAAACTACCGGTTTGTCCTGTTTCATTCTACCTCTTTAGGTCTTTTTACTACGCCGTTCTTTTTCTTTTTAGAAGAAGGGATTTCTCCCAAAATCATCTCCGATGGAAGAAGAATCACTTCCACATTTTCGGATAAACTTTCATAGAGTACAAATTCTTTCATGTCCGGATTTTGTGTTACAAAATCCTTTGTTTTTTCCAGACGTTTGATCATCGCGGAAGTTTTTGCTTCTTCCTCGATCTTGTGTGCTTCGGCCTTTCCAAGAGCGTTTACCAACTCCAACTTTCTTTGCAAAAGCAGATTTTGATTTCTGAATATTCCTGTGATCAATACTGGTTCCGGAACCTGGAGATCTAAAACCCGAACTGCAATCGCTTTTAAACTTTTTTCTTCGGCCAATACTTCCGTAGAAAAATCCGTTTTGAGATAGTTATCGATGTTTTGTTTGAGAGAATTCGGATTGAGTGCAAATTCTTCGGTTTTCTTTCGAAGAATCGAATATAATATTTTATTGATATAAAGAGATATTTTTTCATTCTGAATTCCGGAGATTTCCAGAAATTCGGGAGTTTTCGAAATTTCCAGAGAGTATCTGACCTCAAGACGAATCTTAATCTTTCCTTCCGAAGAGGTTTCGGGAAACAATCCGGACGCGAGATCGATACTAAGATTTGCATTTGCCACGCGAGAGGAGGTCGCAAAACGAAGGGCTTGGTATTTCCAAGGAAGAATCGTTCTCCATTCAAAGACATATCCCGGTCCGGAAGTGAATTCTAAAATTTCTTCCGAACCGTCGACTACAAGCACAGCCTCCCCCTCTTTGAGGGGGATAAGGCAAAAATAGAGAAAGGAAACGAGTAGTCCCGGAATCAGAATCCAGAACAGCTTAGCCCAAAATCGCATTATCCTTGAGCTGCGTCTTTGACTTCCTCGGTATAGAGCTTGATGATCTTCGCGGGGATGATGGTTGAAATTGCGTGTTTATAAACAAGACTTTGTTTATTTTCTTGTTCCAGTACGATCGTAAAATTGTCAAAACTGACTACCTTACCTTTTAATGGTACCCCGTTTAATAGATAAATGGTAAGATCCAATTTATCCTTCCGGGCAGTGTTTAAGAGTTGATCCTGTATGTTGTTTTTAGCAGACATCTTTATTTGTTTCCGTTACATTCTATGTTTTATTGTTTCCAATGCCTCGGACCGACCTATCGGTTTTAAATACGTTTCCTTTCGAAACCAAGTGATCTGTCTTTTGGCGTAATTCCTATGAGATTGGCTTAAATCCGCAAGGAATGTCTCTAGATTGGAGTTTCCTTTTTTATTTTCAAGTGCAAAATTATAACCTAAGGACCGAAGACCCGGACAAGACTCTCCATAGAGTTCGCAAATTTTCCAAGCTTCTTCGGCCATTCCGGTCTCGATCATTTGTTTTGCACGAAGATCGATTCTGTCATAAAGTTCTTTCCGATCCAGATCCAAAAAAATGCCCGATTCAATCCGCAAATCGTATTTTTGAATCGCCGAAGTGGACGGATCGATTTTAAGATCGGACCAGCGTTTTCCCATGAGATTGACTTCCAAGGCTCTGCCCAATCTGTATTCGTCTTCCGGAAATATCCTTTGCAGAGAATCCGGATCCAGTTTGTTTAAAAGACTTTTCTTTTCTTCGATATCGAGAGATAAAACCCGGTCTCGAACTTCCGCGCTGATTTCCGGAACCGGAAACATTCCAAACAAAAAGGCCTTGAGATAAAATCCCGTTCCCGCTGTAAGAACCGGAATCTTATCCGCGTTCAAAATGGAAAGAAGCGCTTCGGTCGCCAAACGATTGTAGAGACCGGCGTCAACGGTTTCCGAAGGAGAAAGAACTTCCACGAGATGATGACGAATCGCAGACTGCTGCTCCGGATTCGGAGCCGCGGTGCCGATCCGCATTTCTTTGTAGATTTGTCTGGAATCAAAGGAAAGAATTTCGAAACGTTCGGGATCGAGTTCGGTGATGAGAGAGGTTTTGCCCGCTCCGGTCGGAGCGGCAAGAATCAGGATCGGGTGAGACAAGAAAGAGAAATCACTCTTCCGGTTCTTCCGCGTCATCGTCTTCTTCCAAAGCCTCTTCCAGAGGTTCTTCGGTAAATTCGATGTCGTCATCTTCTACAATCGCGTCGTCGTCGATTACCTCTTCTTCTTCCTGAACGACTCTCGGACGAACGGTTCGAGTACGAGTGACCGGACGTTTGTTTTGGTCCGCCCCGCATTTAGGACAAATTTTTTCTTCTTTGTTGAGGTCGTAAAATTTAGTAGAGCAGGTATGACAGGTCCATTTTTTTCCCAGAGGATTTAAGGCTAAACCTTTTGACCCAAGGGATTTTTTGGTTCCACCTAACTTGGAAGAAGGACTCGAAAGAGCCTTTTTGATAATCTCTACTTTCTTCTTTGCCTGAGCGGAATTTTTTTTGGGCGCAGCTTTTTTAGCCGATGCCTTTTTTTTAGCCGCGGCCGAGGCAGTTTTTTTGGACGTAGTCTTCTTACTGGTTGCCATCGGAATTGACCATGGTCTGCGAGAGGTATTCACGTTCAAGCAGAAATATTTTTAATTCTCCATCTTTAAAGACGGGCGCAAACACTAACCGATTTCTAAATAAAATGCAAGGAAAGAATCTGGAGAATTTTACTTTTTTTTCATTTTCCAGAAATGCTTCCAAACTTCTTCTTAGAAAAAGAATCTGTATCTCTCGGAGCATCCCTTGAAAATCAAACTGAGCGTAAACATCAACAAAATCGCAACCTTACGAAATTCCAGAGGCGGAAACATTCCGGATCTTTTGTATTTCGCGGATTTGGTTCTTCAAGCAGGCGCACAGGGAATCACCGTACATCCCAGAGAAGACGAACGACATATCCGAAAAGACGACGTATTTGCTCTCAAAGAATTCATCGATTTCTACAATCAAAAAAACAATACCGGAATCGAATACAACGTAGAAGGAGAACCTTCCCCTCGATTTTTGGATCTTGTTCTTTCTGTAAGACCCGATCAAGCGACCTTGGTTCCGGTAACTCCGGGAGAAATTACCTCCGATCACGGTTTTAATTTCCGCGAAGATCTAAACATCGTTCAAGAATATTCTAAAATTCTAAAAAAGGAAAAAATCCGATCCGCCCTTTTCGTGGATACGGATCTGGAAAATTTAAAACTGGCCTCTTTTTCCGGAGCCGATCGTGTTGAATTTTACACGGGGCCCTTTGCGGAAGCATTTGATCATTCCCCCGAAGCCGGTAAGAAGTGTTTTCAGTCCCAATACGTTCCCGCTGCCAGAGAAATCCTAAGTCAAAAGATGGAAATCAACGCAGGTCACGATCTGGATCATCTGAATCTAAAAATTTTTTCCGGACTTCCGGGACTCTCCGAGGTTTCGATCGGACATCGTTTGATTTCCAGAGCGTTGGAAACCGGAATTGGACAAAGCGTCAGGGAGTATCTTCGAGCTCTTTCGTAAGATCCCTAAATCCTTCGAAATTTGGATCGCCTTGAATCAGATAAAAGGCCGCCTTTTTAAGATGAATGGTCAAGTTTTTCGCATTCTGATTTTTTTGCGAAAGAACGAGCAGGCTTTCCTTAAACTTTCGAAGCTGTTCGATCGCCTTCGGTTTATTTTTCGTTTTTACGGAAAGTCTAAATTCCTTCCATATTCTGGTCGCTTCCTGATTTGGAATCTGCATTTTTTCCAAAGTCTGTTTCCGAACGACCCCGCTCACATCCCAGACGTCCTTGTATGGATGCGTGTTCTCCAGAAATTTATAATATTCTTTTGTATAAGAAATCCCGTTCGGCTTTACATTTAAGAGCGACTCGGATGTTCCCACACATTCCAAAAAAATCCCTTTTTGGAGCGACTCTTTTCCGATCTCTTTGAGTTCCGTGAGAACGATCAGATCGGCGATGGTTTCATTTTTCTTTCCATCCTTACAATTCTTGATCGCCCTATAATATCTTTTTTCGACTTCATCCAGACCCAGAACCTCGCCTTGTTCCAACTCCAAAAAATACCCGACTTGAAACACTTGATCCCGATACAGGTTGTCTTCCGGATCGGCCTTTCTCGCTCTGAGAGCATAGTCAAGCGCATCCGAATATTTCTGAGAGGAAACGAGCAATACCGAAAGATTGTAGCAAGAAAGAGCTCGGTCCGGCCTGAGAGAGCGACAACTCGATTTTAAAAGTTGAATTGAGGATTCTCTTTCCTCCGGAGTTCCGTAAAATTCTAAAATGGCTTGTTCTTGTATCATTTCGAGTGCGAATCTTCCGGATCCGGGGAAGGAAACCGAGGTACAAGACACAAACGATTGAAAAATCAAGAAAACGAGAAAACAACTTCCACCCCAAATAGATTGACACTTTGAGATTTGAATAGAGAATGAACCGAAAATTTCCTGAAATCCGAGGGACACTAGTTTGAAAAAAGGATCCGCCGCTCTTTCTCTGTTACTTTCTACGCTTTTGACCATATTTATCCTATACTGCGAGCCTACATCCGGCAAGTCCCCGGTCAAGGCGGACTTTACCACCAAAGATTTTGAAAATGTGGTAAGCACCGTTTCCCGGTATTATATCGACAAAAATATCGATAAAAATCGCGCCTATCGCGAAGCAGCCATCTATGCTCTTTTATCTCTTCCTCATCCGATCTACCTCTATCCGGAAAGTTATTATAAGGAAAGAGATAAATACGAAGAAAAGGACGAAATTTTTCCGGGCAAAACTTTCAAAATTTCCACGGACGATTCCTTTGTTCTCTTTGATCCGGACTATGCAGAAGTCGAAAAAATCAGAGATCGCAAACAAAAAGAGGACGCAAACAAAACCAAGGTCAGCGACGAAGAGGTTAAAAAACTCGTAGAAAGAGAAAAGGTTCGTAAAAACGTTCTCTCGTCCAAATGGGAACAGACAGGTTTTAGTAAAAAAGATTTTGACCGAGTTCTCGTCTTTATCGAAACCAATTTGAACAAATACAAGGATTCCCCTCTCAAAGATCCGTTTGGAGAATCCGAAGAAAAATCCAAAGAACCGTTTTCGATGAACGACGTGATGCTCGCGGCAGCAAACGGATATCTTTCCTCTCTGGATCCTCACAGCAACGTTTTCTTAAAATCGGCTTGGGAAGAATCGATGGCAAAAATTCAAGACGGAAGTTTTGAAGGAATCGGAGCCATTCTCTCAGGAGGCGGAAACAGAGAAGTTGTGGTCGAAAATCCTCTGGAAGGAAGACCCGCCGTCAATGCAGGAGTTCGCTCCGGAGACGTAATCTTAGCGGTGGACGGTAAATCCATCAAGGGAATCCTTTTGGATAAGGTAGTGGAAAAAATCAAAGGAAAAAAAGGTTCCAAGGTCGCTCTTACCATCCAAAGAAAAGGGGTTCCGGGAACCTTACACATCGATGTGATTCGAGATACGATCGAAATCAAAAATCTAAGCAGCAAACTGATCGAAGGTCACGAACATATCGGTTATATCAAACTTACCGGATTTGTAAAATCAGACGACGGTCCTTCCGTGGATCGTGAGCTTACGGATAAATACAAAGAACTGGAACAAGAAGCCCAAGCAAAAGGAACGAAACTCAAAGCGGTGATCTTGGATCTTCGAAGCAATGCCGGAGGATATTTGGATCTCGCGATCGATATCGCCGATATGTTTATCGAAAAGGGTCTGATCGTCTCCACAAAAAGTCCGAACCGAAGTCCGGAAGACGCGTATGCGAAGAATAAGGACATCACCAATCTACCGTTAGCCGTTCTGATCAACGCAAAATCGGCCTCCGCTTCCGAGATCGTTGCGAGCGCGATCAAACACCACGGAAGAGGATTGATTCTCGGAGAAAGAACGTTCGGAAAAGCAACGGTTCAAAAACTGATGCCCCTTGGAAACGACTATCTGATCAAACTGACTCAGGCGCGTTATTATTCCCCTTCCGGAAACACGATCCAAGTTGTGGGAGTAAAACCGGACATCGATATTTCTTCCGAAGAAGACGGATCGTTTCCGTTCCGATTTAGAGAAGAAAACATGTGGAACCATCTTTCCGAACTCCCGGCGGCTGCGGAAGAAAAGAGCAGTTTTGACGTAAAAAAATTGGAAGCATGGGTTCAAAAAAACGGAAAGGCTTCCGAATTTATCGCGACTCATAAAAATGATCCGATCAAGCCGGACTATCAACTGATTCGTTCTTTGGATTATATCGAAGCACAGATTAACTCGCAAAAAAAGAAATAGTCATGCCCCGTACTAAAACGGACTTCTTAGTCCTAGGGAGCGGAATCACCGGTCTATTCGCGGCCTTGAAACTTGCTCCCTTCGGCTCGGTGATCGTCGTCACTAAAAAATCCGATTACGAATCCAATACAAACTATGCTCAGGGGGGAATCGCTTCCGTGTTTGCGGAAGGCGATAAACTCGAAGACCACGTCCGGGACACACTCGAAGCGGGAGCCTGGCTCTGCGATCCCGCGGCGGTTCAGGTTCTTGTGGAAGAAGGCCCTCCTCTCGTAAAAGAACTCTTGAATTACGGGGTTCCGTTCAATTTGGAACCATCCGGAAAGTTCGATCTCTCGCGGGAGGGAGGACACGGTAAGAATCGAATCGTCCACGCACACGATCGGACCGGCCGAGAAATCGAAAAAACCCTTCTAAACGTTGTTAAGAAAAATTCGAATATTCAAATTTTAGAATACCATACTCTTGTAGATCTCATCACTCCCCATCATCTCAAACAAAAGGGACTCGTCTGTTACGGAGCCTATGTTCTTTCCAATCATACCGGAGAAGTATTTCCCATCCTTGCGAAAGAAACGATTCTCGCGACCGGTGGTGCGGGACAGGTTTATTCTCATACTACCAATCCGAAAATCGCCACCGGAGACGGGGTCGCTTCCGCTTACAGAGCCGGAGCCTTGATAAAGAATATGGAGTTCTATCAATTCCATCCAACGGCTCTTTATCACGAGGAGGGGGATTCTTTTTTAATTTCGGAAGCGGTTCGAGGCAAAGGTGCGATCCTTCTCAGCAAAGACGGAAAGCCGTTTATGAAACGGTATCATCCGATGGGAGATCTCGCTCCTAGGGACGTGGTTGCAAGGGCGATCGATTCCGAAATGAAAAAGAGGGGGGAAGATCACGTCTGGCTGGACATCACTCACCTACCCGCTTCTCAGATCAAAGATTCTTTTCCGTCCATCTATGAAAAATGTAAGGAGTTGGGAATCGACATCACTATAGATCGAATTCCGGTCGTACCCGTAGCGCACTTTCTCTGCGGAGGAGTCGCTTCCGATTTGGAAGGTAGAACCACCATCGCAAGCTTATCCGCAGCGGGGGAAACCGCGTGCACCGGAGTTCACGGCGGAAACAGACTCGCGTCCAACAGTCTTTTGGAATGTCTTGTATTTTCCAATCGGATCGCAAAACGAATCGAAAAACAAAAACCGGAATTCGCGAAAGCTCACGATCAGATCCCTTCCTGGAACAAAGAAGGAATGGTAAATACGGAAGAATGGGTTTTAATCTCTCACGATCTGAGCGAAATCAAAAGCACGATGAGCAATTATGTGGGAATCGTTCGATCCAATTTAAGACTGGAAAGAGCGAAGCGAAGAATGGATTTGATCTACGAAGAAGTAAAAGACTACTACAACAGAACCGTCATCACCAATCCTTTGATCGAACTCAGAAACCTTGTGATCGTCGGCGAACTCATCATCCGTTCCGCTCTCGCCAGAAAGGAAAGCAGAGGTTTGCATTTTTCCACGGACTATCCCGAAAACAGGAATCCTTCTCGTCTGGATACCGAAATCCGGAATGATAAAGTTTCTCTTTAAAGTCGGCAGAATCACCGTAGAAAATTCTGATAGACGGCTTTTGCCGTAGTATCCTGTAAAGCGGACTTAAAGTCCGCAATCAAGCCTATTTTACGATAAAATAAGTTTGTCGGAACAACTTTCCGGCCTTCCGGCAGTTCCGAAAAACGATTCTCAAATAAAATTCAGAATTTTGAATATTAGAAAACATGACTGAAGTTTACGAATAACTGTTTGTCTTCTCTGGAAACGGCGTAATCGATCATGATGATGGTAGCCTGATTCCAAGCGATTCTGAGACCTAAACCTTGCGAATATTTGTAGTCCTTCAATCCCGCTTTGTGTTCGTCGTTCCAAACACGACCGAAATCCCAAAATGGAACCAGATTGAGGGCAAAATATTCGCCTCCCGCCGAAAAATCGAAAAACTTCCAACGAACTTCCACAGTTCCAAAACCCATGGCCCGTCCCACGAAACGATCTTGTTTGTAACCGCGTAAGGTTCTCAAACCGCCGAGACCGGAGACCGTGTTTTCGGTTCCCCATAAGTTTCTATATTCAAAAAACGGAACGTCTCCGTCGGATACTCCGAAACCGAAACGAGAGGCAAAAACCAATTTTTCAAAGTGTTTTGGAAACGGACTGTAAAAAAATTTCGCGTGTCCGAAGTATTTTTGAAAATCAAAATTAGATCCGATCGCTTTGGATGCTTTCTCATAAGTCGCTTCGAGAAACACTCCGGAGTTGGGATCCGGTTCGAAATCACGCGTATCATAAACCAAACCGATCTTAGCAGTGTTTACAATACCGCCCGAGTATCCTAAAACTTTTCCGGCCTGTGCATCTTCCGTTAGACGGGTCTTTGCATTCGGAACCTCTCCCGAATTACTCAGAGGTGTTCCTTCGTAAAGCGGATCAATCGATTTTACAAACTTACCGTCGTATGTCTGAATGATATTGTTCGAAAGACGAAATCCTGCTACAAGGCGAACCGTTCCGTGAAAAAAAGATCGCTCCGAGCTAAAATTTACCTGCGGAGTCTGAATCGTATAACGGTTGTACATACGATCCGTAATTGCAAAACCGGGTTGCGGTTGCATTCCGGAATAAACTCTTCCCCCTAACTCGATCGGATCCCCCGGACCGCCCGGTCTCTGAAACTGATATGTAGATTCTTGCGTTGTATATTGTGCATTTTGAACCTGTGGGGCTCCGGATTGATTTCTCTCCTGATAACTCAAGGGTTTGAGAGAGGATTCGCCCACTCCAAAGTAAAGAGTGGTCGGGGTGATCGTCAGAAAAGCATCCGCTCGGAGTCTCCACTGAGTATTTGCTACATAAGGCAAATCAAAACTTAGCTGATGATACTGAGCATTTTTTGTCGTATTAAAATACTGTGCGAAAAAACGAAGTCGATAGGGAGTGTATTCGAAAAGCGGATCCGTTTTTTTCCCGTTATTGTATGCGTATATCCGAACCCCGTATCCGATCCCTTCATTGGGGTCGGAGTTGATCAGAGGAAGTCCGGTCGGATACCAACCTTCTTTTTTATTCTCCAAATCCTTTTTACACATTTGCTTTACCCGATCAATCGGAAAGGGAAGATCCTTTCTTTCATCGGGTTTATCGCAGCCTGAAAAATTTTCCTGAGCCGTTAAATCAAAAACAAAAAAGAAGAAAACAAAAAGAAAGCAGATAGGAATCCAAAAAAAAACTTTGCGTTTCATCATATCATACCAAAAGGATTTTGATTTTCTAACTCATCCTTTTCAAATGTCAAAGCGAATATGAATCCATGCTCATATTTATATTTTTATCATCGAATTCGATTTTTAGATTTGAAACAAACAATTCCGGAGCGATCTCTCATTGGATTCGCAAAGATCCCGGTAAAACGATCAAAGCGGGGAAAAACTTTTTTTGAAAGTAAAAACTTTTAGATCAAAACTTCGTTTCCAACGAACGAGCTTCATCGATTTCTCCCAGGCTATCTGAAAAAAGATAAACCCGAGAGAAATCCATTTGTAAAATTAAGGAAGATTCCTTACGCAACGAACGAAGTATCGACTCGTTTTGCTAACCGAAGTTTCTTCTCCAAAATGGGCTCGTGTAAAACTGATGGCTCTTGCCGTATCAACTTTTCCCTCTTTTGCCCAAGAACTCCAATAATAATCTTCCACAGTATTTGGAAATTTGATCAATAAAGAGTTCAAACTTCCTGCAAGGGTCAAACCTCTTAACTCCGGAAATGAGGCGACTCTCCAATCGGTATGTCCCCCCGTCGTATCCTGATCGCAGGAGTCAAACGCCTCGCTGGTTCCAGAAAGACCGGTGTTCTGTCCTACCAAAACGGAAGGAAAAGAAATCGTATTACAATCGTTCAGATTGAGCGAGCAGTATTGAAGCAGATTTGCTCCATATCGACCGATCACGGTGGAAGTTCCCGCAACTCCTTCACAATCATACAACCCGGTTCCTGCGTTAATTCGGAGAACCTGCCCCTGAGTACAAATCTTCCACATCAAACCGGTTACAGGATCCGTAACCGTCCCCGATGCAGGATTGGCTACGTAAGAGTTAAAAAATGCCATTCCTGCAAGAAGCACCTTTTGCTCTTCGTTGATATAACCCAGAGTTGTATCATCCAATTTTTCTTCGCAGTTTGCAAATAAAGAGAGAGCGATACTCAACATTAGAATATTCTTATATTTTTTCATGATTTCCTCAGAAAATGTGGTTAAAGTTCATAAAGATCTGTTTGTCTTCTTTGGAAACGGCGTAATCCAACATCAGGATCGTGCTCTGATTCCATGCGATTCTAAATCCCAAACCTCTTGAATATTTATAATCTTTCAGACCCACGTTATGCTCGTCGTCCCAGACTCGGCCAAAGTCCATAAACGGAACGAGGTTCAATGCGAAATGTTGTCCTGCAACGTTAAAATCGAAAAATTTCCAACGAAGCTCTATGTTTCCCCATCCCATTGCCTTTCCTGCAAATCGATCCTGTTTGTAACCGCGTAAAGTTCTCAAACCGCCCAATCCGGTAATCCCGCCCTCTGTGGACCAAAGGTTTCTGTATTCAAAAAAGGGCGCATCCCCTTCCGTCATACCAAATGCCCCTCGACCTGCGATTACCAGTTTTTCAAAAGTTTTTGGAAACGGGCTGTAGAAAAATTTCATCTGAGTAAAGTATTTGGAATATTGAAAATCGGAACCAAGAGCCTTAGCGACCTTTTCATAAGTTGCTTCTAAAAAGATACCTCGGTTCGGATCCGGCTCCAAGTCTCTTGTATCTAAAACCAACCCGACTCTTACGGAATTTACATTTCCGCCCTGAAGACCGATGATTCTTCCAGCCTCTGCTTCTTCTGTAACCTTTGTCTTTCCGTTCGGAGCGATTCCCGACGCGCTCAAAGGGGTTCCTTCCGTAAGCGGATCCGTACTCTTTACAAATTGACCGTCAAAAGTTTTGACGATGTTCTGAGAAACCCGGACCCCGGCCACTAAACGAAGTAAACCGCCAAAATAGTTACGCTCTCCGCTCATGTTTGCCTGAGGAGAACGAATATCGTATCGGTTGTACATCCGATCCGTGACTCGAAAGGCGTCGTTTGCAGGAAAACCGGAATAGTTTGTGCCCTGAAATTCCACCGGATCTCCGGGTCCTCCGGGTCTTGTAAAAAAGATATTTTGTTCTCGATCGTGATAGGTTGCGTTTCGAACGATTTCCCCGCCGGGTTGATTTCTTTCTTGATAGCTCAAGGTTTGTAAAGATTGTTCACCGATCCCGTAAAACAACGTGTTCGGGTTTGTATCATAGATCAAATCCCCCCTCACTCTCCACTGAGAATCAAAAATATACGGAGCATCAAAACTGATATCCTGATACTGTCTGTTTTTTGTAGTATTGAAATACTGCGCGAACATTCGAAAACGATACGGAGTGTATTCAAAAAACGGATCGGTTTTTTTACCGTTATTGATCAAGAAAACCCGGACCCCATAACCCACCCCTACGTTTGGATCGGAATTCAAAAGCGGAAGTCCGGTAGGAAACCAGCCTTCTTTTTTCTTGGAGATATCTCGAACCGTTAAACGTCTCATTTCGGAGATTGGAAAGGGAAGATCCTTTCTCGGTTCGCGAGGTATATCCACCCCAGAAGCCACAGGAGGTTTTTGAACCTCCGGAATTGGTTGTGCCTGAACGGTTCTTCCTAAGGAAAGAATCAGCAGACCGATTGCAAAACTTACGATTTTCAGAAAATTCTTCATGGAGTTCCTGTTTATATATTTCAGAACAAAACGGAACCTGTTTGCTCGGATGCTGTCAATAGGATTTTTCTAAGAATTTACAAGAAATTGGAAATACGATACGAAATTTTAGGTCCAAGACCTCTTATTCATAACATTTGGTATAATAACTGGAAGGTTCGACATGAGGTTCCAGTTCCAATCGTATTTCAATCTTATAATTGAAAAGGTTTTGTAAGCTTTTTCGAAAACTACTTTTGAGGCGGCTTTCGGTAAGAACGAATAAACTCTTTCGAGTTGAGATCACCTTGTATTCTTTGTAAGGCATTCTTCGATTGGAAGAAAATGAATCGTTCCGATCTTTTTCATTTATAAAACTTTAGAGGTTCGTTTCAGCTTTCGATTCGCTCGTATAAAAACTTTCGGATTGAGATAACCTTGTGTATCCCTGCTGTAACCGCTTCCGGTTGGAAGAAAAAAATCATCCCTGAGTTCGAAATGAAGATGAGGTCCGTATCTGCGGTTTGCGTCTCCGATCCTTCCGATCTTTTTTCCTTTGCGAACTTTATCTCCTTTCTTTACGTGCATCGTCGAAAGATGTGCATAGAGAGAGTTGACCCATCTTCCGGACGGAAGACGATGAGTGAGAATCACAACGTTGCCCCAACCCGGCCCTTCCTCCCCCGCAAATTTTACGATTCCATGAGAGACCGCATACACAGGATCACCGTAGTCGTTTCTTCCAATTGCGTTCCAATCTTCTCCTAAATGAAAATTGGCGCCAAATGGTTGTTTATCGATATAACCTTTTGCGTTCGGAATTCCTACCGGGAAATCAAAACCGTCAGAAATAGAATCGGGATGATTGAAAAAAAATTCTTCCGCGGATTCGAGAGAAAGTTCTTCGTTTGAAAGAAGTTCGGAAGAAATAAAAAGACAAATGGTAAAGCCAAGTCTTATTAGAAAGACATTGATCATAACTTTTCGCAGACTCATCGATTTCGATACGGAGACAAATCCAAATTGATACGTCCGTCAATCCTAATTTTCAAATGATTTTATTTCTTCCGACAAACTGTCTCACTGAAAAACTCTTGATCCCGGACTTGAAGTCCGCGCCAAAGTATAATCACGGAAAAATCCCGACTTCCTACTCGCGAAAAATGAAATCGATCGGCTTTTAAAACTTTCGAGAAAATCGGAAATTAGAATCCCAAATTCCATTTAAAAATTCATAAAAAATCAAAGTTCGAGAATCATCTTCGATTTGGAATAGACGTCTGCCTCATCCCAGATTCAATTTGAGAATGATATCGTCTTGAGAAATCATACTTCCTTCTGTGATCGAAACCTCTTCGACGCTCCCGACCCCCGGAGAAAGAATGTTATTTTCCATCTTCATCGCTTCCACGATTGCGAGGACGGTTCCTTTTTTGACGGCGTCTCCGGATTTTACAAGAACTCGGATCACCTTTCCGGGCATCGGACTCTTGATCAATCCTCCGCTTCCTTCCTGTAAGTGAATCTCACGATTGGAAAGTAGAATTTTTGTATTCCAGCCTCTGTAGTGGATAAAAATCTGATTCCCTTTTCGGAGAATTCTCCAGTGATTTCCGGGACCCGAAAAAAGACCGTTTCCTTCGCTCTGAAAATTTCGAGAAATTCTAAAATCGTAAACGATACCGTCTAATAAAATCGATACGGACGTTTCTCCGGGTGAATTCGAACGAACCCTTACAGGAATTTCCTCATCTCTATGTCTAAAACGAAAATTTTCTTCGATCACCAGAAACCTCCCTGACCAACCGCTTCCCAAATCCCGGAAGACTTTTTCTTTTCGGAAAGAGCCGCTGCCGCAAAGGAAAATGCATCCGCTTGCACTTCGCGTTCCGGGGTAAATGCGATCGTTTGTTCTTCCAAAAAGTGAGTGTGTGTCAGTCCCTTTTTAAATTCTTCGTGGGATAGAATTCCGGAAAGATAAAACGTATTCGTGACGGGACCGAAAATAACAGTAGAGTCAATGGACTCTCTCAATCGCGAGGTGCACTCTTCTCTTGTCTTGCCCCAAGCGATCATCTTCGCGATCATCGGATCGTAAAATACAGTGATCTCCGAACCGGTTTCAACTCCGGTATCCACCCGTAAAAAATCTCGATCCGGAAATTCAACGTATTCTAATATTCCAATGGAGGGTAAAAAATTATTTTCAGGATCTTCCGCGTAGATACGCGCTTCGATCGCGTGTCCGTTCTGAGTGATGGCCTTGCCCGCAGTCAGATCTGAAAGTTTTTTTCCTTCCGCAACCCGGATCTGCCATTCCACGAGATCCTGACCCGTGATATATTCGGTTACGGGATGTTCCACTTGAAGTCTCGTATTCATTTCCAGAAAGTAGAATTTTTCGTCTTTCCCGAGAATGAATTCCACAGTCCCGGCTCCGACATACTGGATGGATTGTGCCGCCTTTACCGCGACCTGACAGATCTTGTCTCGAAGCGCGACAGGAAGATTCGGCGCCGGAGACTCCTCGATCACCTTTTGGTGTCTTCTCTGGATCGAACATTCGCGTTCGAAAAGGTGCATTACGTTTCCATGTTTATCGCCAAAAACCTGAACTTCGATATGTCTCGGAGTTTCTATGTATTTTTCCACAAAGACGGTTCCGTCTCCGAATGACTTCAGCGCTTCTCTTTGTGCGGATTCGAGCGAGGAAAGAAATTCTTCGGGTTTATAAACCCGTTTCATTCCCTTACCGCCCCCCCCGGCGGTCGCCTTGATCATCAGCGGATATCCGATTCTTTCCGCTTCCTTTTGAAGATTTTTTGGGTCCTGATTTTGCCCGTTGTATCCCGGAACCACCGGAACCCCTGCGGCTTCCATCTTGATTCTGGAATTGATCTTATCTCCCATCAGCTCCATCGACTCGGGAGTCGGTCCCAAAAAAAGAACACCTTCCTTTTCCAAAACCTTTGCGAATTCCGTCTTCTCGGAAAGAAAACCGTATCCGGGATGAACCGCATCGGCCTTTGTTTTACGAATGGCTTCGAGTATATTCGAAATATTTAAATAAGAGGAAGTGGGACTCGGTTCGCCGACAAATACGGATTCGTCCGCGAGTTTTACGTGAGGAGAATCCTTGTCCACCTCGGAATAAACCGCTACGGTTTTGATTCCTAGTTTTTTACAAGTGCGTATAACGCGGACAGCGATCTCCCCCCGGTTTGCGATCAGTAGTTTCGTAATCAAGATGTCAGTACCATATCTTTTTTTATTTCGGACGAGATCAAAACGTCTAACGCTTTCTTTTCCTTGGTCATTGTTTCAAACAGAAAATCTCGAAATTCCTCCCAGGTTGAAAACTGAGTCGGATCATAGGTTCCGATTTGTTTATAGGCGATTGTAAATCCGCTTTCAGCGATTTGATATCCGGTAAGTCCCGATTTTAAAACAATAACCACGGGAATCTTATTTTCATACGCGAGTTTGATCATTCCCTTTTGCATCGGGCGAATCTCTTCGCTGTAGGTATTATGACCCTCGGGATAAACGATAAAGGAGGTTTTATTCAATCCCTTGAGCAGATTTCGGACCGAAACCGCGATCGTCGCCGCTTTGGACGATTCGAATACCTGAGACCCCATGGCCTTCATCCACCAGTATGCGATCAAAGTTTTTTTGATCACTTGGTTTGCCAAATAGGGTTTGTTTACCACCAAACAATCATACGGAAAATCGAGTTCGTTTACGTGATTGATAAAAATCATATGGCCTTTGGTCGGAATGTGAATTTCGCCTAACTTCAAAAATTTAGTACCGGTCATCCACTGAACGGCCCCACCCCAAGTTGCGGATCCTTTTAAGAATGCTAAATTCTTTCGATCCAGATTCCGAATCAGCGCAAAAAACAATCCCGCGATCAAGCTCGGAAACGCCCAACTGAATACGAGAGGAAGCGTGATCAAATACGTTTTTAAAACAATCCTACGATAGGATTTCGGAAAGTGACCTAATCGGCTCTCCATAAATTTCAATGGATTCATATTGGGAGCAATTTTTTGAAGGATTCCGTTTTTAGAAAAGCTAGTTTTCATAGAAACCGTCCCAAATGCTGCCGTAGCAAACACCGGGTTTGCCCTGGATCGTTTATCCTTTTTCTTGAGAAAAAAGATCTTACGGCCTTATCTCCTGAAACTAGAAATCTGAATTTTGGCAAACAATAACAAAAAAGCCCGTTTTTGAGACGGGCTTTTTTGTTTACCGAAGAACAATTCGGCCGATTCTTTCCGAAATTTCGAAGTCAGTTCGGAGCGAACCTTTGTTCAAAACGAAACGATTACTGGTTTGGTTTTTTATCTCCCATCAATTGTTTCCGTTTTTCAGGATCCCATTTCAGGTAGATTCGGTTTTTTACTTCGTCGTCGTAGATTTTTTCCAGAACGTCCACTGCGTCTCTGCGGTATTCGTCCGGAATTCTTTTGTCAAATACGGGGCTCATACGATTGTCAAAGTCGAGGGTCGGGTTCTGATAAAAATCGTAAGTAACCCCCGAAAGCGAAACGGTTTCAGAAGGTCCAGGAACTCCTTCGTCGTCTTTGATCGCTTCGGTTTTTGCGTCGCTTTTAAAGAGGAAGTAATTGTCATACGGATACTTCATTTTAAAGATATTGATCGCATTCGCTCTCGCGTCTCTGCAGAGTTGAATCGCAGCGAGATAGTGTTCGATTCTATGTTTTCTATGGCTCGGTTGAAGTTTCTGATGTTTCTCCAGATGTTTTTCAATCTTGAGTGCGTTGTTGCGCGCTTCTTTTGCAAGACCTAAAAATTTGTAACCGGTCTCCATATTCTTTTCGATCGCATATTTGTTCGTTACATAGTGAAAATCTCTCGGATTGTACATCCTTCTTGTAAGAGGGGATTCCCGGTTCGCGGTCATATCCTTTACGATAAAAGAATTTTTACTCAGTTCGATCGCGATATCCACGAGGTTTCTGTCTTCGGGATTATTTGGATTTTTCTTTTCGATCGCCGCTTTTAGGATTTCATCCGTTCTTTCCACATAATACTGGGAAAGTTCTTCCAGAAGCATTTCCATTCCGAGTTGGGCTTCCAGAAATCTTCTGTATGAATTTACGTGATTGTTCTCAAAGAAGTATTGAAGTCCTTCTTGGTAGAGTCGTTTTAACTCTTTGTATTTTTTAACACGGTCTCCATCGGGTTCCGGAGTTTTGTTCTGATTGTTTGTTGCGGTTGGTTGTTGTCCGCCCGCGTTTGCCTGATCCTGTCCCTGTTGTCCGCCGGGAACTTCACCCTTGTAATTCTTTACAATCGGTTCGATCGCACGCAGATAGAGGAGTAATTCCACCCTTTTTTTATAGGCCTTGCCGGAGACCGCTTCTCCAAAAATGGAAACGGGAAAAATGGAGATCGCAATGAGTATAAGAATCAGTCGTTTCATCGGTTAACCTTTCAATCAGTTTTTCCGGTCTTTTGTAGGCCGGACCAACATAGAAATTATTGCTTTTCTTCCTACTCTATCGGTTAGAATGGTGTCCGAATTGACAGCCCAAAACCGTTTTTTTCGGGTTTTCTTTAGATTTAGAATATGACAGCCACTGCAATCGCACAAGGAAAAAAGATCTCATTCCGCGCCAAAGAAGATACGGTTTGCCCGATCTGCCACGAGGTCCATCAAAAAGAAAATATGTTTCAAGGCGGCGGTCGTTTGATCGCAGGTAAATTGACCATCGAGTTGCGAAGACTCTACGAAAAAAACCGGAAGTTCGGCCGCGTTAGCCCGAATGATTATGTCATCAGCGTTTGTCCTCGTTGTCTTTATTCCGCATTTTCCAAAGATTGGTCCACTCTGGATCCCGAAGAAAACGAAAAGATTCGTTCCCAGTCCGATACACGAAGATCCAATTTAGAAAAAATTCTCGGCCCCTTGGATTTTTATCAGGAAAGAAATTTAGTCCTTGGAGCGGCATCTTATCTTCTCGCAATCGAATGTTATCAAAATAGAAAGGTTACGATCGCGCCTACCCCTAAAAAAGCGGTCTGCGCGGTCCGATCGGCTTGGTACTTTGACGATCTAAATAACGACTTCCCCAATATGGGTTTTGATAAGGTGAGAGATCTACTCTATCAAAAGTCTGCGAGCTGGTATACGGATACCATGGAAATCATGCAAAGCGGTTCCGAACCCGTGGATCAGGCTTCTTATCTTTTGGGTCCGGATACGGATAAGAACTGGGCCTTTGACGGGGTCATTTATCTTTCCGCCTATCTGACGATGAAATTTAAGGACGAACTCGCCTCGGACCCTGCCGCCAAACTCAATCTTTTGGTTCGGGCCAAACGAACCCTTTCCAGACTTTATGGATCGGGAAAGGGGTCCAAATCCAAACCTTCCGTCATCATCGATATGGCAAAAGAACTCTACGACGAATACAATAAGATCATAGAGGAGATGGGAGGAGAAAAATAAACTACGCCCTCCTCGTCGAATACGACGGACTCTGTTTTAACGGTTTTCAAATTCAAAAGAATCAACCCAGCGTTCAGGAAAGTCTGGAAAAAGCCGCCACGATTCTTCTCCAGGAACCCATCGATATCTCAGGAGCCGGAAGAACGGATACCGGAGTACACGCACGCGGCATGGTGGTTAATTTTAAAACTCAAAAAACCGTACAGAATTTCAGCAGATTTTTATTGAGTATGAACGCACTCACCGATCCGGGACTTTCCATTCTTTCCATCACCTCGGTGGATGAGAATTTTGATTCCCGTTTTTCCTGCAGTTCCCGCGAATACGAATATCTCATTCTCAATACGAAATATCCAAGACCCACTTGGAAAAATCGAGCGTTCTGGTATCAACATAAGATTGACGTTCCGCGCTTGGAAGCTGAACTGGAATTATTAAAGGGAGAACACGACTTTCGAAGCCTAGCTAAGGCCGTTTCCATGAAGAACCGTTCCACTATAAGGAATATTTTGGAAGCGAAACTGGAACGAAGCGCCGAATTTGACGGTCTCTTCAAAGTAAGGATCCGGGCGAACGGCTTTCTTCACAATATGATTCGGATTCTTACAGGTACCCTTCTGGAAATTGCAACCGGCAAACGAAAAGAGACAAATGTTCTAAACATCCTCTCTTCAAAAGACAGAACGATTGCAGGCATCACCCTTCCGCCTCACGGACTTTACTTTATTCGGGCTTATTACGATTCCTATCCTCAGATCGATTCGATGTATTCCGATCGGGATCTCCAAAAATAATCATGTTCTCCTCGTTCCCCATTGCAGCAAAACGTGCGGTTTTTGTTTCGATTGCGATTCTTCCTGGAATCCTTTTCTCTTCTCCAAAAAAACCGAACGTTTTTGAAATGCTCGGCGGCTATCAACCCAATCCTGGCAAAAATTCATTCTTCTCGCATTGGATTCCCAAATTTATCGCTCAATCCGGAAATCTTCCTTCGAGCGGAATCGTCACAAAGGAAGACGAAGAAACGGAGGTCGAGGAACAGGAATCGGAGGAAAAATCCGAAAGCGGTTACTACGACAATCGTAAATCCGAAGTTGGTGTTTGGATAGGGGCTTCGAATCCCTGGCCCGGTAGCGAAACACAGAAATATTTAGACACCACTCTCGGCGGCGGGTTCTTTTTTAGAATTCCCTGGCCCTGGATTTTTTATCTCGAGATGGGCGCTTTTTACGCCAACTATCTTTCCGCAACAGAAAGAGCTCTCACCACCATTCCCGTCTATTTAGCGTTAGGTTATAAAATTCCGATCGATCTTCCCATCTCCTTTATCGTCAGAGCGGGAGGCGGAGAAGCCTTCGTGGTCGCAAGACCTTCCAATACTTCCCGTTGGGATCCGATGGTCCTCATCGGTTTGGAAACCAGTTTTGTGGCCGGAAAAAAGATCCGAATCGGACTTCGAGTCGATTACAATAAAATCTACGAGTCCAATTTGGACGCTCCGGAAGAATCCAAATACTACTATGCAAGTCCCTATTCCGATTCAAGGTTAACCAATCCGAATTATTATCGGGTTGTGGATACGGAATTCTTCCAATTTGGTTTAATGGTGAGTGTGTTCTTATGAGACGATTGGTATTTTTTTCTATCCTGATACTTTTCACTTTTTTAATCTCATTCTGCAAAGTCGGGGATTGGCAGGGAAACGGTTCCCGAGATCCTGTGATCAGCACACTCTTCAATCAAAGAATGCTTTTGCTCGCCAAGGGAACGTATGCCACCGATAATCCGATTCCTTTTTCGGCGTATTCAAACGGAAGCGGACAAATCTATTTGGATGATACCGGAGCCGGACTAGATCCTGCCTTTGATCTCACAGGCGTACCTTTGGCTCAGAATCTTCCGATCTTTATCGATATCGGCGAGATCCGGATGTCTACCAAATACGAGCAAGGCCTCATTGATCTGAGTTTGATCAAGAACGTAAAAGATACCAAAAAATTCTGGGATGAAATCGCACCGAATCGCCAGGTTTTTTGTACGACTCCTTATACAACAAATTCAAACTCCTGTCGTTTGAACGAAGGTGAATTCAAAGCCGTTCAATTTTTTAACGGAGAAGGAGTCGCGTATCCTTCCAATGATCCTACTTCCGCAACCGACTGGGGTGCATTTGGAAACGGCCCGGTCCAGTTTTATTATACCGGTTTGTATTTGCGTTCCCTTGTCACAGCTTGGGCGACTGAGCCCGGACTTACTTTTTCCAATCTGACTTTATTTGATAACTATAGAGTTCCGGGTTTGAACATCGTCCCCCGTCTGAGCTACAGACCCGGGGCGGACTCCACCACAAAAACGGCTTTTCCTCCGCTTGTGTTTCCTCTTCTTTACAAAGCGGATAACGGAGATCAGGATATGATCGTTCATCCGGGCTTTGATCCATATATCTTGGAGGTAAGAATGAACCTAAAAGAGAATCTGATGATCCATTCTTACGTAACCGGATTGGGCGGCGCTCGAACCTTGGTATCGATCAGCGATTGGAAGGGGGATTCCGATCACAAAGGGGAATCGGACATGGGCGGCGGCCTTTTGCTCCGATCCAGAATCATTCGCCCGGAAATTGCATCCAGTCTGTTAGTGTTAGGCGGAACCGCGTCCACGACTCATTACTACGGAGTGTATCGTTTAGCGGAGACCGAAATTGCAAACAAACTTCCCCTGATCTCTTCTCCGGTTCAGGGAGCTCAGACCAGAATGAAATACATTCATCCCGGGGAGTATAGAATTCGCTGTTTGGGGGACGTTGCAAAAGTAGACGGTTATCCCGAATCTACCATTCGCGAAACCACGTTTCATGTTCCGGAAAACGCCCCTCGTTCGGAAGTTCAAGTCAGCCTGACTTGTCCTTAACTGCCGATTCTTAGCGAACGAATTACTTGAATTGTAGCGAAGCGTTAAAATTTAATTTTTAGCAAAACTAAAAAATAGCGCAATTAACTAAAAACGCCAATCGAAAGACATCCAAATTTCAATCCTTTGAGTTTGTCGAAGTTGAGGTTTTGGGACAAGATATTTATACCAAACGATTGTTTGTCGATATATCCTTTCGCGTTGGGAATTCCCGCTGGAAAATCAAAACCGTTAGAAATAAAATCAGGATGAATGAAGAAGACTTTTTCCGTAGACTCAGGAAAAAGTCCTTCGTTCGAAAAAAGTTCGAAAGAGATGAAAAGACAAATCGGCAAACAGAGTTCTTGTTAGAAAGGTTTTGATAGAATTTTTTTGCAGATTCATCGATTTCGATGTGGAAACAAATCCGAATTGATGCATTCGTCAATCCTAATTTTCAAATGGTTTTATTTGTTCCGACAAACTGTCTTCACTAAAAAACTCTTGATTCCGGACTTAAAGTCCGCCTTAAAGTAAAATCACGGAAAGATCTTTACTTCTGATCGAAACAAATGAAATCGACCGTTTTTAAAATCTTTTAGGAAAATTAGAAAATAGAATTCAAAACGTTTCCTTAAAATTCATAAAGAATCAGAATGATAAAATGATTTGATATTGAAATTCCGAGAGTCTTTTCATACAAGAGGCCTCGGCAGGAAAGCTTTGTGTTACGTTTTCCCCGCGTTGGCTGGTGGTGTAGAAATTCAACGAATTTTCTTCTAACAGAAGATTCAATTTTTGTAAAGTAGAATTCCTAACATCAACCCTTTTAGGAACTGAATAAAAATTGTTCACGGAATCGGGTCCGGGCTTTGAAAAAGATAAGATTGCCCGGAGAAGGGGTAGCGAAAGACGCGAATGCGTCTGAAGCGAGGGGAAGGCTTTCCCCTTCATTACAACTCATAGAGAGGCATTGCACTGAGTAACCAATGCAACAACCCTCACTTTAAAATCTCGTCCTGACGTCCCATCAGCTTCACTCCGAGTCGAGGTCCGATTTCTTGAACGATTCTTGAGGCCACGTAATTTCCCCAACGAGTGGACCTTTCCAAACTGAATCCGTGAGTCAGTCCATAGAGAACTCCCGCGGCAAAACAATCTCCAGCTCCAGTGGTATCGATCGGTTTTACGGGAAATCCTTCCACGTGAGAAATCGTTCCATTCTCCGCAAAATAAGCTCCGTTTGCTGAATCCGTCATAAACACGAGAGGGGAAAGGCCGGCGATCAATTTCAGGGCTTCGATCTTGTCCTCTTTTTGGGAAAGAGCCTTTGCTTCTTCCGCGTTGCAGAATACGATATCAAAGTAGTCCTTTGTTAAACGAATAAACTCTTCTCTGGAACGGTTGACACAAAACGGATCGCTGTATGTGTAAGCGACCTTAACCCCGTTTTTTTTGGATTCTTCCATCGCAAAAAGAGAAGCCTCTTTGGTTCCTTGTCCGTCCCAGAGATATCCTTCTATATAGGAAACCGAGGAAGCCTTAAGCTTATCCACATCAATATCCGATTTTTGTAATGTGATGGAAATTCCCAAGTGTGTCAGCATCGTCCTCTCCGCATCGGGGGTCGTGAGCACTACACAAGTTCCGGTATGTCCTTGATCTTCGGGAGCGACTTCAAAAAAAATCCCCGCATTCTCCATGTCCTTTTTATAAAATTCTCCGTAAGTGTCCTTAGAAACCTTTCCGGTATAGGTTCCGGTTCCTCCCGAATTGGCGATCGCGATCATCGTATTGGCCGCGCTTCCTCCGGAACGAAGTTCCCTCTTGCTGTCTTCGAGGGCGGTCAAAACTTCTCCTTGTTTTTCAGCGTCCACGAGAGTCATGATTCCCTTATCAAAACCGAGACGTTTGATAAATACGTCTTCCGTGGGGACTAAAATATCGACGAGTGCGTTTCCGACTCCAAATACGTCGTAGTGTTTCATTGGTTTATCCTTTTCGTTTCCATTCGATCAATTCCCAGCCCGTGTCCTCTTGAAAAAAGATTCCTTCTCCCCCGATGGTTTGCCTCAGGAGTTCCAGAAATTCTTCCTTTCGTTCGGTGATCACTCCGCTGAAAAGAAAATGGTCGGTTTTTACAGATGCAATTTTTTGAATATTAGCCTTTAATACCGCAAACGTGATATTCGCGATGAGAAGATCCCATTCCTCTCCTTGAATTTTTTCGTGATCAAAACCGCCCTCTTCCACGATCAAAAGATCCGAAGAAATATCGTTGTCGTCCCGATTGAAGGATGCGGATCGAACTCCATTCGGATCGATATCGATCGCAAAAATTTGAGAGGCCCCCGATTTGGCCGCGGCTACGCTCAAAATCCCCGAACCCGTCCCGACATCTAACACACGTTTGCCGGAAAGTTTCAGAGAACCCATTCTACCCAAAACCAAACGTGTGGTTTCGTGATGACCGGTACCAAAGGCAAGTCCCGGATTGATGAGCAAGGGAAGAATTCCGGGTGGAGTCGTGCTGACCGCAATGTCCTTTTCCCAAGTGGGAATCACTCGATACGATCCGATGACAAAGGGTTTATAAAATTCCTTATAGGCCTCTTCGTATTCCTTTGTTTCGATCCATCTGGATTCCAAAAAGAAAGACTCTCCGGCTAAAGCTTTGAGAAGAATGAGAATTTTGGTTTCATTCTCCGTATCCTCTTCCGCGAGATAAACGCGAAACTTTGTATCATCGGAAATAATTTCTTGGTTCGGAGCGCGAGGAAGCTCCCGGTCAAACAGGATTTCGTAATATCCTGCAACGCCCGCTTCGTCTAAAAAATCCGTAAACGGATCCGCTATTTCTTTAGGAATCGTTAGAATGATCTCTCTGTATCTCAAGTTGTTTCCCGGGTCTCATCCAAAATTTCCGCCTGGACCGATGTGTCATCCAGGATTTCATTCTCAGTGATGAAAGTGCGGAAGTCTTTTACGATCCAAACCCAGATTCCGATAAAAAGAGCCGAGGAAAGCCATCCCCCAAAACGCGACTGAGGAATCACAAAAAAATTAAAAAGTCCGTGCTGAGCAACCGCGAGAAGAAAGGCCAAAAAGAGATACAAGGGACGATCCTTGGCGGCCCTAAGATTGGATTTTACAAAGGCCAGAGCAAAACAAAGATTGATGAGAAAGTGCGCATTGGAAGAACGAACCGTCCTCCCTACAAACATAGCGATCCTGTCTTCTTCCTTTGCTGAAAAAATATAATTCGTGTTTTCAATTCCCGCAAAGCCGAGCGCCACAAACCCGCCGATCAAAACCATCTCTTTTCGAAACGTATAATCCCTCCAATCGAATGCCAAAAGAAGTCCGGAGAACAAAATCAAAATTCCCTTACAAAATTCTTCCATCATACCGGCTTGGATAAACGCGATATGCGCCGTTTGAGTGAGAATGTGCCCGCTTCGTTTGGGTGCAGCCATCTTTACATCCGGCCAAAAAATCGGATGTAATTTCAAAACGATCTCCGTGGAAAGATATCCCAAAAAGAGAGCAAGAATAATTAAGAAAACTCTTTGCGGTGTGTGTTTGCCCGGAAACAAAAGGATCAAAAAAAATCCCCAAGGAAGAATGGATAAAAATCCCAGAAGAACCACTTCCGAACTCATAATTCCTCCATATAACGTCCGTCATACATCATCACCAATTCCTTCTGCAATTGGGTGGGCATCGCTTCCGGATCGATACTTCCGTTCCAAAAAAGTTCGGTGACTCGAACATAACCCTTGGTTCCCGGCGGAGGCATAAGAGGAGAAAGACTTTCGATCAATTCCAAGGTCATTTGATCCTGTTCCGGATAACCGGATGCTTCCACCAAGTCTACATCCACAACCTCTCCGTCCGGAGTGATCGTATAAGCGACCACCGAAGAGTAATTCCGCGGAGCTCGTCTCCAGTATTCCATAAAAGATTCGGGACCTCTCATCTTCGCGGAGATATAATTGGAATACGTGGAGGGTAATTTTTTTCCGCGAACCTGCTTGACTTCTCCTTTGACCCTACCCTCTTCCGAGGGTTTATCATCGGGAATTTTCTCCCCTTCTTTCTGGGTGGGCGTTTCCGTTCCGGAAACCACTCCTCCATTGAGTCCTTGCACCTCGTCGGGAAGATTGGGATCGATAAAGTAAAACTCCAAATTTTCGGGAGTAAAATGAGTTCTTTGTCTTTCTTGTTCTTTTTGCTCCTTCTTTCTCTGAAGAGTAACCGGAATGATCAAAATCAGAGAGATTAAAATGAAATGCAAAAGCAAACTGTAAGATACATTACCGATAAAAATCGTTTTTGCATTCGCTTCTTCCGGAGCTGTCTGAAAGGATCGTTTGAGAAGAAATCGGGAAAGAAAGTGAACGCCTATGATTCCCGCAAAAATCACAAGAACGGGAATAAAACTGGATGTGATCTGAAAGAATTTTTGATCTCTTACCCCGGGTTTCAGTCCCATGGACATCAGAAATCGAATTCCATCCGCGGGCTCCAACCAGGAAAAAAACGCGGTCGCTAAAAAAAGCAAAAGTAGAAGATACAAAAACAGGATTGAAAATCCTTTCCAAAGATTTCCGAGATAAATATGCCCCCAACCGGGAAAGATCCAATCTCTGAGTTTCGCATAGGTTTGTTTTCTGAGACCCCATTCTCCCGTAAAACCGGAAAACTTGGCGACACGCGCGTGTCTTTCAAAGATCTTCCAAGGTCTTCGAAATAAAAAGAATTGTTTCCCTCTACTCAAGAGAGAATCCCCCGCGATTACGATCGAGAAAAAATACAAAAAGCTGTCTTCTAAAATTCCCAACTGACCGTATTCCAATCGATACGGATCTTGAAATACGAGTTTGGAAGTGAGATAACCGGCCGCAAGAAGAACCAGAATTTTATAATGAATTCGTTCTATCTTTTCTTCTTCAAGATAAGGACCTTTGGAGAATTTTGACAACCGCGCCCTTTCTTTTCGGATCGCAATGCCGTGAGCGACTAAAAGAACCATACCGACTACGACGTAAAATCCGATCAACCATTCCCCTAAATCGGTAACCAAGGAACGCACAAGCGCCTCGACCGGAGGGAATAGGATCGCGGAGATTTCTAAAGGATATAAAATACTCCAACAGAAAATCTGAAAGAGAAGCGAACCGAAAGCGGAAGAACGAATCTCTTTGCCTTTGGGAAACGCAAATAAAACTCCCAGAGGGAAAAAGATTCCCAACCCCAAAAACGGGGAGCTCCAGGATAAAAAATTGACACCGAAGATGACTAATTTCTTTTTCAGGCAAGGTCTCCTTAGACACTGCAAATCGAATTTCTATCAACCATTGGACCCGAGGAAGTGACTTAGGCAAACAAGAAATACATCGAAAGAGAGAATTAAAATACTTTATTCCGGAATCCGGAACAGAATTCTGGACTCATGGAAAAGAAAGAAAGTCTCGATTCCTCTTTGAAGGAAATTGTATCCGTCTGTAAACGCAGAGGATTTGTATACCCAGGTTCCGAAATTTACGGAGGACTCTCCAATACCTTCGATTACGGTCCATATGGGGTCGAACTTCTTCAAAATCTAAAACAACTCTGGTGGAAACATTTTGTTCACTTAAGAGAAGACGTGGTCGGGCTGGATTCCTCCATCCTTCTCAATCCAAAGGTATGGGAAGCATCCGGACACGTTTCCAACTTTACCGATCCTTTGATCGATTGTAAGAATTGTAAGACCCGAATCCGGGCGGATAAGTTTCTGGAAGATCAAAAAGGGGAAGGTTTTGCGACCGGTTTGAACCTTGAAAAAATGAACGAGGTCATCAAGGAAAATAATTTCGCCTGTCCCAATTGCGGACAACGAGGAACGTTTACGGAAGCAAGAGACTTCAATCTCATGTTCAAAACTTCCCACGGAGCGAGCGCGGAAGACGCGTTAGACATCTATCTGCGTCCCGAAACCGCACAAGGTATCTTTTTAAATTTTAAAAATGTCGTCTCCACAACGAGAAGAAAGATTCCCTTTGGAATCGCTCAGATCGGAAAATCCTTTCGTAACGAAATCATGGCTCGTCAATTCGTATTTAGAACCAGAGAGTTCGAACAGATGGAGATGGAATTTTTCTGCGAACCCGGAACCCAAAAAGAATGGTTTACTCATTGGGTGGATTATTGCATGAGCTGGCTCACGGATCAGGTCGGAATCAAAAAAGAAAATCTGAGAATCAGAGAACACGACAAGGAAGAATTGTCCTTTTACAGCGAAGGTACATCCGATATTGAATTTAAATACAATTTCGGCTGGGGAGAATTGTGGGGAATCGCCTCCAGAACCGATTACGATCTAAATCAGCACCAGAAACATTCCGGAGAGGATCTGAAATACCAAGATCAGGTTCAGAATAAAAAATTCGTTCCGTATGTCGTAGAACCCGCGTTAGGTGTAAATCGACTGTTTCTCGCTGTGGTTGCAAATGCATACGAAGAGGAAAAACTTCCCGACGGAGAAATTAGAACCGTACTTCGCTTTTCCCCAAAGATCGCGCCCGTAAAAGCCGCCGTGTTTCCTCTGATGAAAAAAGACGGACTTCCCGAAAAATCCAGAGAGATCTTTGCAGAACTCGCGAAACTCGGCAACATAGAATACGACGACGGCGGCGCGATCGGAAAACGATACAGAAGACAGGACGAAATCGGCACTCCGTATTGTATAACAGTAGATTATGATACTCTCAAGGATGATACCGTAACCGTGAGAGAAAGGGACAGTATGTCTCAGGAAAGAATTCCAGTCTCTCAACTCAGGACTTGGTTGTTCGAAAGATTGTAAAATCGAGTCGTAAGTAAGCATAGGTAAAAAATCTCGTTCCTTAAGATCGAATCCGGACCATTTAAGAACCAGAATGGATCGGCTTCTATTTGTTCCGACAAAATTTTTTCGAAATACGGTTGATAACGGACTTCAAGTCCGTTATCAGGTAAAATTACGGAAAAATTCCATTGAAACGGCCACAAATACCGAAGGAGTTCCTACATTTACAGAAATTCTATCTCTTGTCGCGGTTCGTCGGATACGGAAAAATGATCCGACTCTTGACTGAAGGTTCGAGCCCGAGATTCTACATTGAATGGAAGCGAGAAACCGATCAGGAAAACTATCGATGAAAAAAAGAAACACAATCAAAGGAGAAATTGCGATTCTCAATGATACAAATCTGAAAATCGAGAACGGAAACGCATTTTTGGAAGCAATTTACTCGACTCCCTTAGATACGATCGTATTTTCTAAATCCAATTTTACCGATTCTTTTTTTGATCTCAAGACCGGACTTGCCGGAGAGATTTTACAAAAAGCTTCCAACTATAAAATAAAAATCATTATTCTTGGTGATTTTACAAACATCGATTCCAAGAGCTTTCGAGATTTGATCTACGAAAGCAATCGAGACGGAAAAATTATCTTTGCGGATACGATCGAAAATGCGATTGAAATGTTAAAATGACAAAGTGAAACCGAATTTAAACAAACAAAATGTTTCCGTTTAAACTTAGAAAAAGCGAATCGAAAACAATCAAAATCGGTAAAGAAAATTTGGTTCAAGAAAACATTTCAATTCTCACGACATTTTTTTTCAAAGATCCGCACAGCCGATTCTTATAGTTCCGATCCGAACCTACCTACCTACGGATCGGAACAGGCAGATCTTGTCTCGGAAACAATCCGCTCTCCGAAATCATTTGCAACATTGCCGGAGTCAATAAAATCAAAGTAGAGTCGTGTCCGTCCCCTAAGAGATAGATTTGTTCTTTCGAACCGGCCTTCTCCAATCCTTGCTGGATCCAATCTACGATACGGATCAACGTAAGATCCCAGGATTTGGCTTCCTCTCCCTTTACCCAAAGAACCATCACATGATCATCGATACGGATCCGATAACCTTCTGCATCGTAGAGATTCTCTACAAGACCCAATTCCCATCCTTCCGCTTTGAGTGCGGGACGTAAAAAATCCAATAAGTCCCCCACTCCGCCTTCGGCCAAACGTTCCGGATCCGCTTCAAAACCGCGTCCCACAGCGGAATACCAATCATATACATTCCGAAATCGAACATCTGCCTCTGCGATTCCTTCTGCCGTGATATATTTACAGCGTGTCCCAAAAGCCCAGTACTTTGTCAGAAAATCAAGCTGCAAGGTTCTGTCCCAGTTTTGGGACAGGTTCTTATAAAATCCGATCGATTCCAAATCCTTGGATAATTTTGAAATTCCCTCCGAAGTTTCGTTTTGTATTTTCCGTTTAGGATTCTTTTTGTTTGATTTTTTTGACCGGATCAGTTCGTCTATTTCGTCTAACGTTCCTTCCAGAATTTCGCATTGTTCCGGCTGTCTTTCACCCGCTTTGAATTTACGTTTCGGTCTTAAAGGAGAGAGCGTCTTTCCGCTCCAAGAAATCGTCAAACATATGAGCGGTTTACTCGGAATCCAATCGACCTCGACTTCCTCCTTGGCTCCTTCTATCCAATAATCCCATACACAAAGAATTTGGTTTTTGGAAACTTGAAGAAACCAAAGAGTATCGGATTGGTGATCGTCGATCCGAATCGCCCGGGAAGCATTGGCTTTGATAGAATGCACAACTCCGATGGAAACGATCGAATCCCAATACTCTGCCGCTGCTTTAACCTTCTCCGCTCTCCGTTTTTTAACTTGAAAAAGATCGATCCCGAAACCCAAAAGAAAAGCTCCCAATACACACGCAGCAAATGCAAGCCAGATCCAATCGTGGAAGTTCCCCTTTTCGAAGAAAAAGCCGACAAAGATCCCGCCCGCAATATTTCCAATGAGAATCGTATATTTTTTTGGAAAATCGATATCTCCTATGGATAAAAGACGATAGTGATCCAGAATTTTGTGATCTTTTTCCTGCAACGGCCGCTTGGAATGTTCCAGCATTATAATTCTCCGATTCCTTTGTTCTGACGTTTCAAGATCCGAATTCTCGATTTATCTTTTGTTTTTTATCGATTTGCAGAATTCTCTAAAGCAGACGCGCTGCCGATTAAGATTACCGGGATTACAAGATAGCTGATCGCGATTTCGCTAAGATATGTCTGTATCTCCATTTGAAACCCTCCGATAAACGCAAAAAGATCCGGAACGATACTCATCAGAACCCAGACACAACTGGCAACATAAGAATGTTTTAAAAATTCGGAATGGATCTTTTTTAAATAAAAATTCCAGACCAAAACAACGGTGATAGCGAGAATCACACCCATAATCGATTTAAATACGATCCGATTGCTTCCAAAAAACTGAAAAAATGGAATCGCAAGGACAAAGGGTACGATCCAAAGGATCATTCCGCAAATAAACAATCTGGGGGTTAAAATCGAACTCTTCATGCGTGCTCCTATCAAGACAGGGAATTGATACTGTCTGTATAAATGAGTTTCGACATTTCTACAAACAAGAAAAATTCCAAAATTTTGTTCCGAAATAGAGAACGATCAAGTTTGGTTTGCGAAGATACAAATTTGTGGAGCCGCGAGAAAATAATCACGCCGAACTACAACTCAATGACTCCGAAACCTTAGATCTCGTCAACGAGCGGAACCTACAAACCCGGATTTGTAAAAACGAAACGATTCAAAATTATAGCGGAGATAACTACTACGTCCAAGATATTCCGCCAAAGGCGCGCGCAAAAGATTCCCCAATGGATAAACTTTTTCTTGTAAGAGTTTCCGCTGCGGAATTTTTTAACGAATAGAACAATTCTTCGTCTCTTTTCAAATCGTCGATTTATATGCCCAAGATCAAAAACACGTCAGCTCAATTCCAGATCGCAAATCTTCTTCCCGAACATAGAGAAAGCGCTATCGAACTTGTAAATCAATTTTTCAAACTGGTAAACTCGTTCCGCTTGGACGGTGTTTTTAAAATTCGCCCAAGAGCGGGAACGAAAATGATCGATGTCTATCTCAAACTTCGGGGAACCGGCAAAGTATTGCTGTTAGGAGGATTTTTAGGAGGGGAGCTTGTCTCTCTTTTAATTGCTCGAACCGAAGACAAACCCTATCTGGAAGAGGAAAAGATCCTATTTCTCGATCTCGCAGTTACAAAACGAGGCAAACAAAAATCAGGATACATGAAACCCCTCGTACTCTTTTGCGAGTCCTGGGCAAAAGAACAGGGATACAAAAGCATCGAATTGAGAGCTATCTCCGAAAATGTAAACGCGGTTTCTTTTTGGAAGGCGATGGGATACGATCCATTTTACATCCGTTTTCGAAAATCAGTTTAAAATTCTTGAATATTCAATATTCTCGTAAAAATAAAATCCAAAACTTAAAATCAATACTCATTTGTATTTTTGTGAATACACTACACTTGTAAAAATTCACTGCTTCCTCTGAGGACTTGATTTTTGCTTAAGAGTTATGCCACTGACGAATCACATCCACTTCGACCTTGAGTTTATGTTTTCCTCCTCCGAATAAAATCCCTTTCAGAGGAGAAACGTCCGCAAAATCGCGACCTATCGATGTGAATATGTATTCTTCGCTTAACATTTTTCCGTTGGTTGGATCGTAGTCCACCCAGCCGATTCCCGGAGAATAGACCGAAAACCAGGCGTGGGAAGCGTCCGATCCCTGCAGCTTTGTCTGTCCGGGAGGCGGAAAGGTTTCGATATATCCGGAAACATATCTGCAAGGAATTCCCATACTCCGAAGAGCTGCAATCGAAAGATGCGTAAAATCCTGACAGACACCCTTTCTATTTTTTAAAACTTGGGTAAGCGGGGTGTGAATCGTAGTCGCACCTACCTTAAATTCAAACGTATTATAAAATCTTAAAGTATAATCTCGCACCGCTTCCAAAACCGGTTTTTCCGGATCCATCATCTCAAGTCCGAAATTTTCAAAGACAGGACTGCGAGCGACAAACGTAGAATCAGAGAGATATTCCAAGGCATCCATATCCTCTTTCGATTGCAAGGATTTCAGCAACATAGGAATTTCGGAAACTTTTGGAGAATGATTCAAATTTCCATAGTCAATCGGATGTGTGCTCACCTTGCTTTCTGAGATAATTTCCAGCGCGGTATGAGCATCTTCGACTGAAAACGAATAAACTAAATTTCCGAAATAATCCTTTCGATAACCGGATACGGAAGGTCCCGGAAACACGTGGAGTTTTAAATCGTTACAATCCTGATGACGATTACTCCCCGGACACATGTGTGCGAGATTATGACAGTGAGAAACCTCTTCCTGATAGCTATATCGGGTAACGTGTCTGACTTGATAATCAGCCATTGTAATCTCCCAATTGGATCTGTTCCTCCAAATACCGGAAGTATCTGGAACTAACGGAATCGGAAAGCGCCACAATCTGATAATTGAGATCGTTTAACCAACGTACGATGCTCAAAGAAGGATTTACGTATTCAAAAAGACGTTTTGCATCTTCTTGGACAAAACGATTTCGAATTTCAGAAACGAGTCTTTCTTCCGCGGTCGCATTCTCCTTTTCCGAATGAGGAAGATAGGATACGTATTCTCCTAATTTTCGAAGCTGATACGCCAAGGATCTCGGATTGGTTTCGTCAAAAAGTAAAATATCAAGTACAGATTCGGCTTCGATCCGATATCGATATCTTCTTCGATATGTGATCTTGATATCATTGATGTTCAAAAGCGCCTCGAACATACTTTTATTGTAAAGAGTGGAAAGATTGAGGACGGAAGTCACAAGACGGATCGTATAGGAAGCCCTTTCGATCCTCTTTCCTATGTTCATAAAATACCAACCCGTCTCTCTGGACATACTTTCGATTCCCAAACCCGACAAAGAAGCGAGTCTCGTAATCAAAAGGATGAGATATTCCAGAATTTCGTCATACGAAACGATCTGATCGCCTTCCTCAACTTCGATCATGGAAAGAACATAACGGCTATCCTCGGAAAGTCTGTCTCGAACCGACTTGGAAGATCGTACAAACGAATTGAGATCGGATCGAATACTTCCGGTGAGCTGAGCTGAAAAAACTTGAGCAAACATCTGATCCCTTGCACCGTTCAAAGGATCCTCCAAATTGAGCTGCAAAAATCCGGGATAGATAGCGGTCACATGAGTCGCAGTATGAAGCAAAAGTTGAACCTGATCGCGTTCATACGATTCTTCCATATGGATCATATTCAAGATGACTTCGCGTAACAATCGTGCTTGGTTTTCGGAACGTTCCGCATAACGTCCCATCCAGAACATATTGTCCGCGACTCTGCTAGGTATTCCCGCGCCGGTCCGTTTGATTTGCATCCGTTCCGTCTTACCGGGAAGAAGACTGATATCTTTTTTCTCTTCGGAAGCGAGGATCCAGAGATCTTTTGAGATTGCGCCCGTTTGATTGGTGACCACCCTATCTTCCACGTTTTCGGTGACCCTGACCAATCCGCCGGACATCGTCATATAACCGTTTTCGGAAAGCGCGGTAAAAGCCCGAAACACCGAACGACCTTGGATCAACCTATCTCCGGAAAAAACAGGACAAGTCGATCCGTTTACGATTTCCTGAGCAACGTATCTTTCCGGATGGATTGCGACTTTTTTCCAGATCTCTTCCCTGTCCCTCTGCGGAAGAGAAGAAAGAAACACTCCCGGTTCCAGTGGATCCCTGACCGCGCGTTTAAATACGAATCGATCCGGATGATCGAAAACTTCCCTTCTGGATTCGGGATTTCCCATCCACAAAGTTCTCACGTTAGGCAAAATCAAATCTTCCGAAAGATAGTATTTACAAAGAGAGGATAAAAACGGATGGATCGCTCTGTTTTCCAAAAAACCGGAACCGATCGGATTGGCGACTCGGACGTTTCCCTCCCGAATCACATTCAAAATTCCTGGTACACCCAAAAGAGAATCCCCTTTGAGTTCCAACGGATCCATATAAGAATCCACCACCCTCCGAAAGATCACGTCCACCTGTTGCAGACCTTCGACGGTTTTGATAAAAACAAAATTATTTTTTACGGTCAGATCTTCCGCTTGTGCCAGGGTAAAACCGAGATAACCCGCGAGATACGCGTGTTCAAAGTAAGTTTCATTCCCCGCTCCTGGAGTCAAAAGAACGATCACGGGTTCCTTATCCTGAACTTTGGAAAGAGATTGAAGCGCCTTTCTCAGAGATCGAAAGTAAAGCGCGACTCGATGCACCTGAGAATCCCGATAGATCGAAGGAAAAATTCTGGAAAGAACGATTCGATTTTCAAGCGCGTAGCCCGAACCGCTCGGAGCCTGAATTCGATCTCCGATCACTACAAAACTTCCGTTCTCCTGTCTCGCGAGATCCGATGCCATAAAACAAAGTTCGTTCGCGGTCGAATTGCCGAAACCGTTACAGGGTCTTAAAAAATCCTGAGAACTAAAAAGAATTTCTGGGGGAATTTTTTTATCATACAATAATTTTCGAGAACCGTATACGTCCTTAAACAGCGCGTCCAAAAGTTCAGCTCTTTGAATCAGTCCCCTTTCGACCTCTTCCCATTCCTTACTTTCCATCAAAACGGGAAAAAGATCAAGAGACCAGAGTCTTTCGACCGCGCCCGGTTCCTCATAAACGTTGTATGTCACACCGTTTTCCTGAAGAAGTCTGAGGGAATCTCGTTTTCTACGATTCAATTCCTCTCCGGTTAAGGATTCAAGAGAGTCGATTAAAAATTCATATTTAGATCTAAGTTTTCCTTCTCCGTCATACAGCTCGTCATAGGTCGACGGAATCGGCGTATAACCTTCCTGCAGATTCAACTTTGTGTTGGATGGATTGACCATAAAATTCTGAACCATTTTTCAAGGACGATACATTTTGGCGATTCTTTACAGAACGTTTTTTTTCCAACCGGGACCGATAGCAAACCGCAGATCCAAAGTATGAGGAGAATGTGGATGTGCAAGACTTTGCGGTGCCGAAGTTTCATCCGCCGTATGTCCTTGATCTAAAAACCGGCTGATTCTTCTGCTCTCTGCTTCGAATGAATTAATCGGAAACGTATCATAAGATCTTCCTCCCGGATGAGAAACATGGTATTTACAACCTCCGATCGATCTACCGCTCCAAGAATCCCAGAGATCAAAAACCAAAGGATCGCTGATCGGAAGATTCGGGTGCAAAGTAAAAACGGGAGCCCACGCTTTAAACCGAACTCCTGCGACGGCTTCTCCGTTTTTTCCGGTGGAACAAAGAGGAACCCGATAACCGTTACAGGAAAGAACGTATCTTCCCTCGGTCCAACCATCCACTCGAACCTGAATTCTTTCCAACGCGGAGTCGACCGCTCTTGAAGTGCCGAAAGAATTCGATTCTTCTCCGAGAACGTTCCAAGGTTCCAAAGCCATCCTGAGTTCGATTTTGATCGGACCTTTTTGAATGTGTCCATATTCAGGAAATCTAAATTCAAAAAACGGAATAAATTCTTCTTCGTAAAACGGATACCCGTGGACACAAAGATCCGTCAAGACCTCCTTAAAATCCTTCCAAACATAAAACGGGAGAAGGTATTTATCATGTAGTTCCGTCCCTCTCCGAATCGGAGGGTGTTGATACGGCTTTTCCCAAAAACGGCACAAAAGGGAAAGGACAAACATCTGTTGAACCACGCTCATCTTGTAATGAGGGGGCATCTCAAACGCGCGAAATTCCACAAGACCTAAACGACCGGTCGCACCCGCCGGAGAATACAACTTATCAATCGATATCTCGGAACGATGTGTATTGCCCGTGATATCCACAAGAAGATTTCGAAACAAACGATCCACAAGCCAAGGCGGGATGCTTTCCAGATGATCCACCTGTCTGCAAGCGAGTTCGAACTCATAAAGAATCTCCTCTCTTCCCTCATCCATTCTAGGAGACTGAGACGTGGTTCCGATAAACAAACCGGAAAATAAATAGGACAAGGACGGGTGATGTTGCCAATACGTCGCCAAACTTCGTAAAAGATCCGGTCTTTTTAAGAATGGACTTTCTTCCGGAGTCAATGCTCCAACCGTAATATGATTTCCACCGCCGGTTCCGGACGCACGTCCATCCATTTGAAACTTTTCCGTGCTGAGTTTTGTTTCCAACGCCTTCTCATAAAGGATTTTTGTTTTCGTTTCCAACTCCGCAAACGAAGTGGAAGGATGCAGATTTACCTCGATGACACCTGGATCGGGAGTGATTTTAAAAAGTTCGATCCTTTCGTCGACGGGGGGTCCGTATCCTTCGATTCGAATTTGAAAACCGGACGCGAGGGTCGCCTGCTCCACGCTTGCGATCAGATCCATCCAAACTTCCGCGGATGGAACCGGAGGCAAGAATAGATGAAGCACCCCTTCCCTTACTTCCACAACGAGCGTGGATTGGATTGGTAATTCTTTTTCCGGAAACGTTTTCGGTGGAGAATCCAGTCGTTTGCGAATCTTCTCGTCTAAAATGTTTCGAGAAGAAAGCGCCGGTTTTTTCTCGATCGAAGTAAAATAAGGAATTTCTCTAAAACGATCCGCAATCGTGGAAAACGGGATTCTAAGTCCCGCAGGAGAATCTCCCGGAATCAAAAACAAACGATCCCTTCTAAAATTCCAAGTGCAACTTTCCCATTCGTTATTTATATAATTGTAATATATGGGAATTGCAAACGCGGTTTCTTTTTTAAACCCTTTGTCCAAAACCTTAAGAAGTCTTTGTCTTTCCAAAGTATCAAACGGGGTGGAAAGTTTTTTTTCCAACTCAAAAGGAAGATTTCCTTCCTTCCAGAGATAATAGAGAGTGTCTTCATACATCGGAATGATATACGAAAGATCGATCCCCAGAGCTTTGCAGATCGCGCAAGCCAGCGTCTCCGCAGCTTTATGAGAATCCAATTCTACTTTTTTTTTCGGAAAAGAATCGGGCCCGTCTGCAAAAAGAGATTCGTCTTTCCAGAGTTCGACTCCGTCCTTTCTCCAAAAGCAGACGATACTCCATCTTGGAAGCGGTTCGCCGGGATACCATTTACCTTGAGAAAACTGCAAAAGCGAACCCGTAGTAAATTCTTTTTTGAGACGATACATGAGTTCTTTAGAAAGTTCTAATTTTCTTTCGCCTAAAGCTTCGTGATTCCATTCCGCGCCCTGACGATCCTCGTCCGCGATAAAAGTAGGTTCTCCACCGATCGAAATTTCCAATCCCAGATCTTGGATCTTATGATCCAGTGCCTTTCCCCTTCTTTGAATTTCCTTCCAACGAGCATCCGTATACGGAAGAGTAACGCGCGGACTTTCCTGGATCCGACGGACTTGCATTCTAAAATCGAATCTGGTTTCGGCGGGATCCGTGTATCCGAAAATGGGAGCTGCGCTCATCGGCTCGGGTGTTGCGGCTAACGGAATGTGTCCTTCTCCCGTAAGAAGACCGGATGTGGGATCCATTCCCACCCAACCGGCTCCCGGTAAAAAAACTTCCGCCCACGCGTGAAGATCCGTAAAATCCTGATCGGGACCTTTCGGTCCGGTATGAGGAGTCCGATCCGCTTTCAATTGGATGAGATACCCGGAAACAAAACGGGCAGCCAAACCGAAATGTCTTAGAATCTGAACGAGTAAAAACGAAGAATCTCTACAGGATCCGGTTCTTTTTTCAAGAGATTGCTCGCAGGTTTGAACCCCGGGCTCCATCCGGATGACATAACCGATGTCCCGGGATATCTTCTGATTGAGTTCCACGATAAAATCGATAATTCTTTTTTTGTTTGTAAATCCTTCCGCTTTTAAGGTTTTCAGATAAGCCTGAAAAAAATTTCCCTTTTCGGAAGGAGTCAGATACGGGGCCAATTCTAACTTTAGAGTTTCCTCATATTCGAAAGGATAATTTTCGGAATATTCCTCCACAAAAAAATCGAACGGATTGATGACCTTCATATCCACGATCAGATCCACGAGAACGCTCAACTTATCCGTTTTTTCCGGAAACACAAGCCTCGCCTGAAAGTTGCCAAAAGGATCCTGTTGCCAATTTAAAAACTGTTTTTCGGGATCCACCTTTAAGGAATACGAAACGATCGTGGTTTTACAATGAGGGGCCGGGCGAAGCCGAATCACATGAGGAGAAAGGGAGATTTTTCTATCGTATTGATAGATCGTTTCGTGCGTGAGAGCGACTCGGATAGACATAAAATATTTTCCGCCTGAATTTCAAACCTTAGAAATGGATCGATTAAAATCGAAAATAACGTTCGTCGATACGATCGTGAATTCCGTTAATCTGAAGCTGAAGCCGATCCAGATATTCGTGCATACCGGAATTGAAAATTTCATCCACCGAAGTATAACTGAGTTCGGACAATAAAACTCCCACTCTTTTCTCCGCTTCACAGGAATACTGATCCTCCGCCGTTCCGCTTAATGTCTTAAGACTATCGAAGATTTTTTTTAGGGAAAAACGGACCGCTCTCGGAAACTGTCTGTCCAAAATCAAAAACTCGGCGATGTTCGTAGGTGTGATCTTTTGATACATCCGGTTGAACATTTCATGAGCGCTCGTGGATTTTAAAAGAGAAAGCCATTGAAGCAGATCCAAATTGGAACCCACGTCGTGCGAAGGAAGAAGAATAAAGTATTTCATATCCAGGATGCGCGCGGTTTTTTCCGCCCTTTCCAGATATCTTCCGAGTTGTGCGAAATACCAAACCTCGTCCCTCGAAATCGTCGCTTCCTGGCATCCGTAAAACAAAAGACATTGATTTCGGATCGTCTTAAAAAATTCGCTGAGCGAGGAAAGATCCGTATCCGAAAAATGTTTTTTTGTCTTAAAGTTCAGATGGAATTCGTTGATCACTTCCCACATCGGAGTGGAAATATTTTCACGGATGGTCCTTGCATTCTCTCTTGCTCGAATCAAACAATTTAAAATAGAATTCGGATTCTCCGATTCGAAAGTCATAAAGTGAATCACATTTTCTTTGGAAGCTTCCGAGAACTTTTTCTGAAAGAGTTCGTTATCGCCCGTGGTAAAAACCAAGGGCATCCACTGTCTGTTTACGTCTTCGTTTAAATCCAGGGACAATTGAAAATTTACGTCAATAAAGCGGGAATAATTCTCCGCCCTTTCCATATATCGATTCATCCAATATACGGACTCAGCCACTCTGCTCAGCATAGCAACCTCTCCCGTTCTGTGTTGTGATTTTCTTTTTAGCCTTAGCCCATCACCCAGGTATCTTTGGATCCGCCGCCTTGAGAGGAGTTGACCACAAGCGATCCCTTTCTCAGAGCCACACGAGTCAGACCGCCCGGCATCACATAGATATCTTCTCCGTAGAGAATAAACGGCCTTAGGTCGACGTGTCTTCCTTCCAATTTGTCTTCGATCAAGGTCGGAACCCGGGAAAGACTGAGAACCGGTTGTGCGATATAATTCCGGGGGTTTTTATCGATCAGATCGCAAAATTCATCCTGTTCCTTTTTACTGGAACGAGGACCGATCAACATCCCGTATCCTCCGGCTCCGTTAGCCGCCTTTACCACGAGATTCGCGATATTCTCCTTCACGTAGTTTCGATCCTTTTCGTTCGAACAAAGATAGGTGGGCACGTTAGGAAGGATCGCCTCTTCTCCGAGATAGTATTTGATCATCGCGGGAACAAATGTATAAAGAACCTTATCATCGGCCACACCGGCGCCGGGTGCGTTTACGATCGCTACGTTTCCTTTTTTATAGGCTTCAAAGATACCCGGAACTCCCAGAAGAGAATCCTTATTAAAGACCAAAGGATCCAGAAAAGAATCGTCTATCCTTCTGTAGATGACATCCACCGCCTTGAGTCCGCGGGTCGTCCTCATATAAACCTTCTCATCCTTAACCGTGAGATCGCTTCCTTCCACGAGAGGAACACCCATCTTTTGAGCCAGAAAAGAATGTTCGTAGTATGCCGAATTGTAAATCCCGGGAGTCAAAACCGCGATAGAAGGATTGGATTTACCGCTCATGGATTCCAACATTCCGCGGAGCCGGATCGGATAGTCGTAAGTAGGACGCACCGAAAGACTTGCAAAAAGTTCCGGGAATGTCTTTTTCATCACTTCACGATTTTCTAATACATAAGAAACACCCGAAGGACACCTGAGATTGTCCTCCAAAACGTGAACGGTTCCATCTCCGTTTCGCACCAGATCCGTTCCCGAAATATGAATCCAGATTCCTTGCGGAGGATTGATCCCTTTGCATTCTTTCAAATACCCGGGAGAAGAATATACGTATTCGGCGGGAACAATTCCGTCCTTGATGATCTTTTCATCGTGATAGATATCGTTGATGAATAAGTTGAGAGCCTTGGTTCTTTGTTTGAGCCCCTCTTCCAACTTTCTCCATTCGTGAGAGGTGATAATTCGGGGGATGATATCGAAGGGCATGATCCGCTCTTCCTCTTCTTCATCCCCGTATACGTTAAATGTGATTCCTAAAGAAAGAAGAGCCTTTTCCGCGCTCGATTTTCTTCGAACCAACTCCCGGTCGTCCATGGTTTCGATTCTGGATTTTAGAAAATGATAACTTTGGCGAATTCCGCCTTCCGGGGAAAACATTTCATCGTAGAAGGATTCTGTCTGGTAATTGGTCAGAAGCATGGGTATACCCTCAGCAAGAATTTCTCAAATTCAGCCTAATTTGCAAGCAATTTTTAATTTTATTGTTCAATTATTGATTATAGTATTTTATTTTGCTTATTTTTTAATCATATTATACATTAAATAGGAAACTTCATCATAGACTTAGCAAATCCGGCTCAACCGGAACTCCTTTTTTCAAAAATGGGAATTGTGGATTCTCGACCTAAAAACATAAGAATCGGCAAACAAAGCCGAACTTTTTTCGAGAGGGTTGATTTTAACGGGACATTTAAAAAAATCGATGTTCGTAGATTTTCGACATTCGAAAGGATCTCAATTGATACCCCGGAAAAACAAATCGAACCGAAGATCAAAACGACATCTATCGAATGATAGTTTAAAAAATTAGAATATTATGATTCACAAAACAACGATTTTATTTTCTCAAAAAAAGCATATCTCATACGAGAACACAGATCTTTTTAAATCGGAATCGATTTTCGATCCTACAATCAAAATGCGTGACTGAAATCGACAAACATCTGGGTATCTTCTCTGGACTTTGCGAAATCGATCAGAATGACCGTCGCCTGATTCCAGATAATTCGCAAACCGCCTCCCCAAGAATGTTTATACCCTTGGAGATTGAGACTCTTCTCGGAATTCCATACCCTTCCGTAATCGTAAAAAGGGACCAAACTCAAAGTAAAAAGTTCGTCTCCAAGTTTGAAAGTGGCGAATCTCCATCTCAGTTCCACACTTCCAAAACCGACCATCGGAGCCACAAATCGATCCTGACGAAATCCTCTCATCGTCTGCAAACCGCCGATTCCCGTAATCGGACCGTCCAAACTCCACATGTATCGAACTTCCGAAAAAGGAGCTCCGGAAGAAGTATAACCGAGCGCTCCTCTCGTCGCAAATACCAACTCTTCAAAAACGCTCGGAAATAATTTATAAAAATACTTTGTCTGAAAAAACAATTTATTGTAATTAAAATCAGATCCGGTTCGTTTGGATACGTTAGACACATTCAATTCTACTAATATTCCTCGATCCGGGTCCGGTTCAAAATCTCTCGTATCATAGGCGATCCCGGCTCTGAGATATACGATTTCACCGCCGTTGTATCCTATGATTTTTCCCGCATTGTAATCTTGAGTCAGCTTGGATTCCCCATTGGGAACGGATGTTTCCCAGAGATTTCCCGCAAAAGTAGGATCCCGGGAAGGATTCCAAGTTCCATCCGTATGTTTGATGATGTTCTTTGAAATTTCATTGGCAAATACCCATTTCCACGCCTTCCAAAATGTGTAGTCGATACTGTTAAACAAAGTCGTAGAGTTAAACAAATACTGATTGTATCCCTGATCGGAAACGGTGGGAGTAATTTCCGAACCCCCTCTGGAAGGACGAATATAAGACTGAGACGACTCATACTCGTCGAAATTTGCGTTGTGAATCGGACTCGCTCCCGGCTGATTCCGCAACGGATAGGAAAGCGAATGGAGCGAGGATTCGCCGATTCCAAAATACTGAGAATTGGGATTGTAGTCCAATCCGAGACTGCTTTTCCAACGAAATGCGGTATTGAAAATATAGGGAGAATCGAATTGTATAAAATGATTCCTCACTCCTTGATTGGTCTGAAATACCTGAAGTGTAAGTTTACTTCGATACGCTTCGTATTCATAATACGGATCTTTTTTGGTCCCGTTAAAAAAGAGACTCGCACGGATTCCGCCTCCTTGTCCTCGAACCGGATCGGAACTCAACAAAGGAACCACTGTCGTATACCAGCCTTCTTTTTTTTCGGAGAGTTCTCCCGGGTCCAAACGTTTTCCGTCATCCAAAGGAATCCGAACACTCGGGAGATTTTGCAATCCCTCTCCAAAAACGGGAAAAATAGAAACAAAGACGCATGAAATCCAAATCGAGCTTAAAATTCTAAATAAACAAAACATGAGAATGGAATTCCTAATACAAAAAGAGAAACCCATTCTCATTTACATACGTTTATTCGGAACTCTACAAAACGATTTTGATTACAAATCAGCGTCTTTAGAAATACAAAAATATCGCAACTCAAGGCCCCCTCAAAAACGGAAATGGGGAAGTAAAGCTCGATGATTCTTCCAGAAATTTTGCGGATTTTCAAGGTTTATAACGGGAAAAAAGGTTTTATGCCAGGACTTGAAAATAATATCATAATTTTATAATGTATTTAAAATCAAAATATTATTTATTTTTTAACCCGAAACGATACATTCCGATTTAGGAACAACAACCTTGCGCTGGATCAATCAGGATTCGACTTTCAAAGCTGTAGAAAAACGATCCTAATTTGGATCACGATAAAATTTTCGTCCCCGGAATTTCCAAAACGAATTTCGATCCGAAAACCTTTGCCGGAGTCATAAATCCGGATTGGACCTTCCCTTTTTCGATCTTTACAACGGCAGCTAACGCGGATTCTACCGTAAATTCGTAACCTTCCGCACAACGCATCCGAATCGAAACCTTTTTAGAACTCGCTTCGGTCCAGGCTTCGCCCCACAAATAAACAACCCCGCTTTTTCTCTTTTCTACGTCTGGGCCGCTCACTGTAAAATCCACGAGCTTTTGTATTCCCTTCAAAATCAGGGAGTTTTTGAGAAAGAAAGTGGTAGGTCGCAAAAATTTCAGGATTTTGGCCTGAGAAGCGGGGAAAGAGGAATATACCGCGATATTCGGAATTCCGGTCGAGATAAAAGAAGTAAAAACATCGCCCCAAGGAATCGCAAAAAATTCCGCATAACTTCCGCTAATCTCCACAATCTTTTTCATACTCAATTGAGGAACGGTTTCAATCTTGCCATTTCTCCTGACTTTACTCCCGTAAGGCAATTGAGCTAGAGCGCTTTTTAGAGTACCACGGGAAATATCCGTAAACCCGGAAAAACCGAGTTCTAAAAAGTGCGCTTTCGGAAGTTTTTCCTTGAGCATCACTGCAAGACAATCGGTGGGAACGATATCAAATCCCACCCCCGGAAGCAACATTACTTTTTTTGCAATTGCTTTGGAAGATAGAGAATAAAGTTTTTCATAAACGGGAATTTCACCGGTGATATCCAGATAATGAACTCCAGTCGCGATACATGCGTTTGCCATCGGTTCCGCGGTTTCGATAAACGGCCCCGCACAATGTAAAACCAAAAGGCAATCTCCGATCTGATTTTGAATTTCCAGATCGTTATCAAGCGCAAAGATCCGAAATGGGAGTCCCAATTCTTCGGCAAGAGCGCGAATTTTGATTTCGGATCTTCCGGCAAGAATCGGTTTCAATCCTTTCTCCACCGCCCGTCTTGCGATGAGTTCTCCGGTATAACCGTTTGCCCCGTAAAGAAGCCAGTTTTTTTTCTTAGCCGCCATAAAGACCAGATTTTTCTTTTGTCGGAGAATTCGTCAAGTTTTGGAAAGAATTTCTGGACAACGTCCAAGAGATTGTTTCAAGAAACCGAAAACGTAGTTCTAAACACCGGTAAAACGATCTTTGAATCAAAATTTCGAATCCTCACTAAAATAAAACCGGCAAGCTCGTTTTCTTTTGCAAAAAGGGGTTTCAATTTCAAATCGATTTGAAAAGAAGTCTTTGGAAATTATTTTCCATCCTTAAGAGGAGTGTGGATTTCTCAATCGTCCCTATATCTTTATGATCATACGTTTGGAACCGATCTCGGAATCACACGCCCCCTCACTCGCGATCCATGCAAATTCGGAGAACGTATTTTCCGGTCTGAGAGGGGCTTTTCCCTTTCCCTATCAACTCCAAGACGCGATCGATTTTATCCGTTCCTGTATCCGAGATTCCGGATCCAAAACCTTTGCGATCATTGCGGAGGAAAACGCGATCGGAGTGATCAACCTACTCTTTAAAGAAGATGTATATCGTTTTAACGGAGAAATCGGCTACTGGATCGGAGAAAGTTATTGGAATCGTGGTATCGCTACCCAAGCGATCAGATATATTATAAATATTGCATATATAGAACACGGACTTCACAGACTCTACGCGGAGGTTTTTTCCAATCGCCCCTCCTCTGCACGCGCCTTGGAAAAAAACGGATTCGTTTTAGAAGGAACCAATCGAGAAGCGGTTTTTAAAAATGGAGTCTTTTTGGATCAATGGATCTATTCTCGTTTGAGATAGGCTATAAAATTGATTCCCTAAAAAAGCAAATTCGTTTCCAAAAGTCCGACTTCATGTCCGTTTAACATAACACTCGATATATAAAAGCGCGATCAAGAGAACTTCATTTTTTGTTTTTGAATTGACTGAACGGGAATTGAAAGAATAAACTTTAAACCAGAACTAATTTGGGCGGCATTATGGAAATCAATCTGGTTACGATCGCAATTCCATTCTTCTTTTTACTCATTTTTATGGAAATGGGATTTTCTGCGTATCACAAACGAAAACACTATCGGCTCAACGACTCGATCAACGACCTTTCTACGGGAACCGTAAGTCAAGTGTTTGGAGTTTTTACAAAAACGATCACTCTGACGGCGTATATTTATATCTATCAGAATTATAGAATTTTCAATCTCCCCTCCTGGCCGGCAGAAGCGATGTCCATCTTTCCGGCGGGCGCCCTCGGGTTGACCTCCGTTACCTGGGCTTGGATCCTCGTGGTCGGAGTTTGGATCTTGTGTTTTATAGGATACGATCTGGCTTATTATTGGAATCACCGCTTGAGTCACGAGGTAAATTTTCTTTGGGCGGGACACGTTGTGCACCATCAAAGTGAGGAATACAATCTGACGGTTGCATTGAGACAGGCCAGTCTTCACGGACTTTTTACCTGGGTTTTTTATCTCCCGTTGGCTTTGATCGGATTTTCACCGGTCATTTTGCTTCTCAACGGACAACTCAGCCTGATCTATCAATTCTGGATTCATACAAAAGCGGTGGGTAAACTCCCTCGTTGGTACGAAGCGATTTTCAATACTCCTTCCCATCATAGGGTTCACCACGGAATCAATCCGAAATACATCGATCGAAATCACGCAGGAACTCTGATTTTATTTGACAAATTGTTTGGTACCTTCGAACCGGAAAGCGAAGAACCCGTTTACGGAACCGTAAAACCTCTCCAGAGTTTCAACCCGGTTTGGGCAAATCTTCATTACTGGTGGGAAATGATCGAACTCGCTTGGAAATGCACTCGCTGGTCCGATAAAATCAAAGTATTTTTCGCGATGCCGGGCTGGAGACCTCAGGAACTTGGAGGTCAATATCCGATTCCGGAAGTATCTCCAAAAACATTCCGAAAATATGATATAGAACTTCCCAAAGGTTTGAATATCTATTCTTTGGTTTGGTTTATCCTCTCCGTTGTTCTGGCTTTCGGAATGCTCGTAAAAGTAAACTCTCTTCCTTGGTTTAACATCAGCGTGATCAGCGCCATTACGATGATCTCGCTGATTACGATCGGAGGAATTTTGGAAAGAAAACGCTGGTCTCTTTTTATGGAACCGATTCGCATGGTGACTTTGATTGCGGGAGCATACGCGCTTTCCAGCTCTCTCAACGTAACACTGGGTGTGATCGCTCTGGGTGTGATTTCTACGATTTGGTTTTTGAGTTATCGTTCCTTTTTTGCGGTTTCTCAAGAAGCCAATTCGATGCAGGAAATTTTAAGAAGAACCGCCTAACGTGTGAAATGCTGGAACCATACGTTTGGTTCCATATATTCTCCTAAATTTTGCTCCCGGTCGATTTTGACCGGGACTAAACCTCCCGAAATTACAAACTCGCCCGATTTCGGAAATCTGATCCCCGTCCATTCTTCCCAATCGTCTATAGCTCCTGTGATCAACATGGAATTGCTTTCGGTTCGGATTCGTTTTCCTCCGGCCTTTTCATGAACTCGGATCCAAGGATCTTCCGAAAACCCGTCTTTTCGCTTTCGTTTTAAATATTCGTCCATGGATAAAAATGGAAATTTTTCCTTTTGATTAGGACGAACGCAGGCAAAAAGAAAGAAAATATTCTGAAGAGCCGCATTCTTTTTTAGTTCAGAAAGAATTCGATGCGACAATCCGGTTCCTCGAAATTCGGGAAGTACCTCGATCGACCACGCGGTTGCGGAATTGCAGATCCTATTTTCCCGATTGTCCTGAATGCTTTTAAGAACCGCGGCGCTCCAACCGGCGGGAAGATCGGCCAAATTCTCATTCCAAAAAAAGGGGAGAATTTTGCCGGTTCCTGCGATCTTACGATCTTCAGTGAACGCGACACAATGAAAAGACGCAAATTCATTTACAATAAAAGTATAATATTCCTTTCCGACCGGATCTTGATTCAAAAATCTTGGCCAAACATCCAAATCCACATCGTCCGAAGAAAATCCGGAAACAAACGCTTTTTCAAAAGTATAAAATTGAAAGTTCATTCTAAGATTACAAAGAAAATCGGTCAAAATCTGCAAAGTAGAAAATAGATTCGCACCCAATACCAAAATCGAAAATCCGGTAAACTTTCAGATCTCCAAAAAACGCATTCTTTGAATTTGCGGCAAAAAATAAAGACCTCCGCAAGGGAGGTCTTTATTTTAGATCGATAAAAAAGATGGATTCAAATCGAATTCTTAGAGAGTGATCGGAGCGGCTCGAAAAACAACCGTAGTATTCAAACCGTCAATCGCGGCTTTGGTAAGATCATCCCAAACCACACCCTTTTGATCCCCCGCTCCGCTCTTTCCGGTGGTTCCGATTCTTGAATAGAGATTTCCCACACGCGTTGCAGGAACATAGTCACTCGGAATATTCGCAGCGGCAACTCGATCAGAAACCCATCCGTTAAATTGAAACAGACCGAAATTCAAAAGTCCGGGAACTCCACAGAGACCGTCATCCGTACCCGCAGCCACCGACGTAACTCCGTTTTCTTCCCAACCGGCTTTTGCGGTTACATTTAAATCACCGTCCAGCTTTTGACTGTAAGCCAATTTGTAATACTCATCCGCAACTCCGTTACAAAGAGCTTTGCCGTTCGTATTGTTGTTAAAGAAATTCGGAAGATTCGCCGTCGAATCGATCCTTACGACGGTTTTAAAACAGAAAACGGTACCGCCGTCCATCTCTTCCAAAATCACCCTTCCTCTCTGCGCGGTAAGCCCTAATGTGTCGTTTCCGAGAGGACCCGACCAAGAATACGTTTGAATCAGTCCTTGATCATAAGCCGCATAAGCAGGGTCTGTAGTATCGGTCATATACACATAACTTTCAATCGTAGCGGTCGCAACCCATAAACTCGGAGCCAAACGATTGAGATTGTAAATCATCAGAGCGCCTTGTTGATTTTTATCTCTCGGATTTTCATCCCAAAAAAATTGAAGAGCGATATCGTTTGTTCCCGCCACTTTGATCTCGAAATAGTGATCGAATGTTTTGGGAGTGTTAAAAACCGAAGACGCAGCTACGATCGCTCCTCCGGGAACATTCAATCTGAGCTTTAGATCAAAAACCCCGCCTCCGGTGCCCAATGGAAAATTGTTGGTCGTAAACGTTTGTTGAGATGCGAGCGAAACTAACGCAGGATTGTTTTTGATTCCCGCGATCAGATCGTCCATAAAAAGAGAATTTCCTCTCGCCCAAGTAGCGGATTGTTTTACAAAACCCCAACTGTCCGAGGCTGCTTTTAAAGGTTCCAGTAGTTCGATTCGAATCGGAAAAGGTTTTGGAGAATCCTGTCTTACAAAAAAAGGAACTTTAGCGGAACGAAAACTAAGTCCGACTCCAAGGAACACAAATATTGCCAAAAAAATCAACATTAAGGATCGCTTTTTCATGATTTTCACTCCGCAATTCCTTTAGGAACTATGATAAAAAACCCCGTTCGACTTTGTTCCACTCGCGGTTGTATGGCCAGAAGTAAAAGAATCGTATTAAGCCCGGCGTTATCTTTTTCTTCCTTCTTACATGACCCGAGAAACAGAGAGATAAGCAATACTGCCGCAAGCGTTCCAGCAGAAAGAAAATTGCGAATCGTTTTCATAAACACCTCCAAATCTTTTCTAAACGGAACAATCCGTGAAAATAATTTTTTCCAATGGAAAGGATTGCCGCATCTCTTAGAATAACCAAAGCAAGATTGGTGGTCAAGTATGATTCTGTTACTAAATGGCTTCGATATAATTTGAAATGACAAATCTTTGCGCTCTCTAATTTTTGAAATTCGATTTCCAAGATCCTATTTTTTAAAATCAAACTGCATGAATCTTCAAAACAACCTAATACTTTTTCTCAGAAATCCCGTGACCGGCTGGGTCAAAACGAGACTGGCCAAAAGTTTGGGCGATCAAACCGCATTGGCGATTTACGAACAACTTTTGGCAATCACCCAAAAACAAATACAGGCGCTGGACATTCCAATCCGACTGTATTTTGATTCCATACCGAAATGGGATTTTTCGCTTTGGGGAAAAGCGACAAGCGCTCATCTTCAAACCGGAAACGACCTCGGCGAAAAAATGGAAAATGCATTTTTAGAAACCTTTTCCGCCGGTGCGAAAAAAGCGGTGATCATCGGAAGCGACTGTCCGGATTTAGAAACAAAACACATTCGAGAAGCCTTCTTTGCCATGGATCATCGGGATACGGTGATCGGCCCTGCAAAGGACGGAGGTTATTATCTTTTAGGTCTCAAATCGATGTCTTCGGAAATTTTTCACGAAATCTCCTGGAGCACCAATCGTGTATTCGCAACTACATTAGAAAAACTGCAATTACTTCGAAAAAACATCTGGATTCTCCCTATTTTAAACGATATCGACGAACCCGAGGACTTGGAACCTTATCTCCGATCCGGGAAACTCAGCATCGACTCTTCTTTTAAAAAATAGGCTTTTACCAAAAGAAATTTGATAGAATACGTCCATGCGTTTTTCTAAAATCTGCCATCGCTTTTTTAAATCTTCTTCTTTTTGTTTTTTGAATCTGAATGCGAAGTCGGATTTCGCACAATATTCCGATAAAAAATCGGAGACCTATCTTTTCCGACTTAAAAACGTAAGGTTCCGCTTGGAAGAGGATGGATCTACTTTACGGTAAATCACCTCAGGTTTAGGTCGCCTCCGATCAAAAAAAGTTCCCCGTTCACTTCAACAAGGCCGAGACGTTTCAATATTTTTGGATACCGAATTCGAAATCGGGGTTTTGGAATTTTTATTCAACGAGAATGTAAAATCGTTTCCGAATTTTCCGTTACGAATTTAAAATTAACCACGAGCTCGCCCCCGGCAAAAGAAAGATTCGAATCCGAGAAGAATACAAACTTCTCTTTTGGGCGAACGTAAAACGATCTGCAGACTTGTCCTCGACTGTTCGATGTTGATCCTAAGATCGGAGTCGATGAGCCCGCAAGAATTCCCGGAACGGGGGATTTTCTTTAGGGAATCTGAAAGTTTTTCTTTCCGACCACTCGGACATTACAAAATCAAATTCGGTCCGATAAGATTTCAACACCCTCATATTATAGAAAGATGCAAACAGACTCTACAACGGAAATATTATTCCGTTGACTTCCCCCTACAGATTGGGAATGCTGTATGTCGTATCCAGTCAGTTCCTCCCCAGAACCGTTTTCGGATTCATATCAAACTATAAACAACAGGTACCGTGTTGTGAAAAAAATAATCCCAATTCTTTTCCTGATCTTTTTGATTCAACCGCTCTTTTCTCAAAGTTCGACAGAACCCAATCCGTCCGCTTCCGAAGAAAACGCAACCGCCCCGACCGAAGAGGCCCCATCTGCGGAAGAACAAATCGGTTCCACAGTAAAAAAGCTGATCGGGTTTATTCGTTATAAAAAAAACGACAAGGCGATCTCGATCATCCACGTTAAGCAATTCAGCTCTCAGCTTTTAAAAAGCTCCGGTAAGATTGCCGATACCGATAGAAAAGAATTCGAAGAAGCGATTTCAGAATTTATCATTCATCGCAGTTTTCCGATCGCTCACAAATACTTTGACAAGATCGATATCAATTATGAAAAACCGGTCATTAAGGGAGACAATGCAACGCTTGCTTCTTCCATCATCTGGAACGGATCCGAAAGAATTACCTTCTCCTGGATTTTGAACAAGATCGACGGAACCTGGTATGTCACCGATTTTTTGAGCGAGGGGAAATACGCGTCCGAAACCAATCGTGTAAAATCGATCGAACCTTCCATCAAAAAAAATGGCATCAAACAGACCATCGCTCTGATCAAGAGAGAAGCAAAGAATTAAATCAGAATGAGAAAGCTTCTTTCCAAACTCACAGACTCTATTCTTCTCAATCCCATTCGCTCCTCCGGAGTGCTTGCGGTGTTATTACTTTTGTCTCTCTGGCAAGCGTCCAAACTCACGGTCAACAGTAACAACTTAGATCTGCTTCCAAAGGACAATCCTTCCGTAGTCAAAACGCAGAAGGTTATAGAGATGATCGGAGGCAACGGATTTTACATCCTGAGTCTTAAGTTCAAAGACGAAAAGGGTATGACGGAACACTTGGTCAAAGCGTTTGCCGCAAGAAAAAAAGGCGATCACGAGACCGCGGAAAAAGAGCTGAAAGAAGCCGAACAAGTAAAACAACAAAATAGATCGTATTACAAAGAAAGAGAAAACGCGATCAAAAACGCGTCCGATCTTTTAAACGAAAGACTGCTAAAAGAAAAAGAATACGTTCAATATATCTCATACAGATATAACGTTTCCTTTTTACAAGACCGCCTTCCCCTCTTTCTAAAAACCGAAGATCTCTTGGAAGTCCGCAAACGAGTCAAACGAAAGATCGATGAAGAAGTGGAAAGAGCCAATCCTTTTTTTATCAAACTGACGGACGAAGAATACAATCCCGACTTTACGGACATTCTTACTAAATATCAAAAACTTGCCAAAAGAGATATATTCGACGAATATAATATTTCTCCGGATAAGGGGATGTTGATCTTTTTGATCAAACCGGCAGGTTCTTTTACCAACATAGAATTTAATATCTCTTTGGATAAAAAAATCAAAGACGTGGTCGCCGAACTCGCTTTGGATAAAAAAGGGGTTTTAGTCGGTTATACGGGAACGTATCGACTTCACCTCGACGACTACGAGACTTTGATGGCGGCGCTCAAACCGATCGCGATTGCTTCCTTTATCGGAATCGGATTATTACTTCTCGTCTTTTTCAGAAACCCGCTTTTTATTTTGATTCTTCTCGTATCTCTTCTTTCTGGAATTTTATTTTCTTTCGGATTGACCACGGTCGTGATCGGACAATTGAACTCTGTGACGAGTATCATTGCTTCGATTCTCATGGGACTTGGAATCGACTACGGAATTCAATTTTTATATCGCTTTCGGGAAGAATACACTCGCGAGCAAGACATGTTACGTTCGATCAAGGACACGATCTATCATACTGGAATCGCGTCTTTTATTTCCGCTTTGACCACCACTTCCGCATTCGTAGTTCTCGCGTTTTCGGAGTTTAGAGGTTTTAGCGAATTCGGAATTATAGCCACTTACGGAATTCTCATCATCGCGGTTTCCATGTATGGAGTGACCGCTCTACAGATTACCCTTTTGTTCCGATTGTTTCCCTCGCTCAAAAGCAAATTCATCCTTTCCACAAAAGAGCAAACGACATCTCCTTTTCTTTACAGATTCTATAAAAAGCCGGGTCTATTAACGTTAGTTGTCATCGTAATTGTATTTGCGATATCCGCGTTTAGTCCTCAGATTCAATTTAATTACAACGGCCGAGATCTGATGGTGGACAATTTGGATTCAGTCAATCTCTACGACGAAATCGGAGACAGATTTGACATCAGCTCGGATCCGCAAGTGATCGTGGTCGATACTCTGGAGGAATCCGAAGCCGTATTTGACTATATGACGCCCGTTCCTGATGAGATCGCCGGCTCGGTGGATCAAGTCGTCTCTCTCTGGAACTTCGTTCCCACAAAAGGACAACAAAGAGCCAATCTAAAAGTGATCAAACAGCTGCAAACGGATATGAAACCCGTAAAAGCCGGGTTCTTAAAACCGGAACAAAGAAAGTATCTGCCGGTCGCAAAAAAATATCTGAGTGTAAAGGAATATTCTCTTTCCGACGTTCCTACTTACTTCAGCACGCAGTTTAAGGAAGTAAAAGGTTCCAAAGAAAAAGGACATCTCGTTTTTATCTATCCGAAAGTAGCATTATGGCACGGACAAAAACTCTTGAAATTTTTTGACGCAGTCGGAGAGTTACACTATCCAAAACTCTCCAGACGAGTTTTAAACACTCTCCTTTACGAATCAAACGGAAACGTTACCGTAGACCCCGTCAAAGACAAATGGAGCCCAAGCGAGCAGCGCCTGATCGTAAAGGCTCTCAATACGTATTCCGAATCGCAACTTAAGAATCTTGGTTTATTGAACGGAACGATCGATTTTATCCAAAAGACAAAACCGTTTATCTCATTGGAACAGGCGAGATCGTATAAGTATGTTTCCAACACTGCCGGAAGTTTGATCCTATTTGCAAATCTTATCAAGATTGTACAAAGAGAAGGTGTCGCCGCGTTTCTCATCACTTTGGTTCTTGTAGTAATCGTTCTGGTTTTATTCTTTCGGGGAATCATTCCCGCGTTGATTTCATTGATCCCGCTCGTTCTCGGAATTTTTGTAACTCTGGGAATCATGGCCGCGTTTAAGATCCAACTCAACTTTATGAACGTACTTGTATTTCCGGTTATCGTAGGTTATGGAATTCAAAACGGAATTTACATCTACTATCGATTTCGAGAGGATCACGACGTCGTTCGTGCGATGTCCATGGTCGGTCCCGCAATCATCGCGTCCACGTTAACCACTCTTGTCGGTTGGAGTTCTCTTTTGATTGCGGATCAAAAAGGATTAAAATCCATCGGAGTTGTGGCTTCGATCGGAATCGCGTCTTCGCTTTTGATCGCCCTAACCTTGGTTCCCGCCGTTCTCGAAATGGTTTATCGGTCCAGAAAGGAAGAAGAAGCGGAATCCAAACCGATCGGATTTGAAGAAGAGGAAACCGATTTCTCCGAAATCGAAATAAAAACGAATTCTCATTTATCGCATTCTCCCAAAAAGAAAGCGGCCAAAAAGAAAACTTCCGCTTCGAAAAAAACGGTTTCTAAAAAGAAAAAAGGATAATCGTAGAATGATCAAAAATTCCATCTTCATTACAACGTTAGTCTTCATCACGGTAAACTGTACGGTAAAATACGTTAAATCCGGACCCAATTGGGAAAAAGATCTAAAAACATTTAAAAGACTCGCGGTGCAGATCTCCCCGGAAAGTGAATCCGGAATTTCCGAAAAAAAATTAGCCGCAAAAATCGCGGAAAATTATCTTTCACACCATAAGGAATTCATTATATATCCGTATCGTACCGGAAGCACAGTTTGCGGAGGGTTCGATAAAAAAGTACAAGGTGTGCTTCAATTAAAGATTCGCGAAAAAGAAACCCCAAACAAAGTGGAATTGTCCGCACTTGGAAAAGTAATTCCTTGCTCGAAAGTAGAAGTTGTTTGGGAAGGGTTGGCTGAAAATTCGTATTCAAAAAACACGGAAGAAAATCAATCCCTGATCAAGACGTATACTCAGCTCTACGGAGAAAGTGTCGCAGGAAAGGTGAATCCTTATTTCTTTTTATTACAAAGTCTTTTGGAAAAATTGGACAGTCCGATTTTGACCGAAGACGAAAAAGACGAAAAGATCGAAGTAGAATCCAGATAACTTTTCGCTTTTATATCAAAGATTTAACGAAATAAGAATTTCGCTCGGGAAACTCAGCATCTCGCTTCCTGGAGCAACTCAACGCAACACTCCCTATGGTCGTGTAGCAGGGCGCTCGGTTACTTAGAAGGAGAGGAAAGCGTTTCTAAGAATGTATTGTATTCCACACATTCGGGAATCTGATAGGTTACGATCGAACCACAATCGGCCCTTTCCACGCTTTTGATACAGAGCTCCGCATCCAATTTTAGACTATCTCCGAGCTTTTTGAGAATGATCGGTTCCGATTTATCATAATCATAATTAAAATCGCTATAACACTGGGCGTTGTCAGGATACGTTGCGGCAGCTTCTTTTCTCAATTTACCCTCAAGAGAGGCAAGATACGGCTCTCGACAACGACTCATCTGAGTACAATACGCGTCAGCGACTTTTTTATAAACTTCCGCAGAAGCCGATTGAGTCGCAGCTCCGTTTTTTCCACATTGAAGCAAAAAAAGCGTCAGAGTGGTGAGTCCTAAAATGGATAAAAAAATCCCGCGCATATCGAAAGGATAAAGATTTCGCCCTCGTTGGCAAGTTTTTTCCTCACTCATCGTAGGAATCAAGACTCCGATTTTTAAAATAAGAATTTAGAACCGCCGCAAAATCAGAGAGAAATCCCGAAAAGTCGAGCGCTGTTGTGAAGCATTACATTTCTTTTTACTTCGTCGCTAAGCGGAGAATTTAGAAGATTACAAATCGGATGACTGAGCGCATACGGAATGTTCGGAAAGTCGGAACCGAAGTGAACCCGATCCGGATAACGTTCGATAATTTTTAAATAAGGATCCTGCTCCATTCCAGTGGCTAAAAAATCCACAAAAACCATAGTGGTGTCCAATCTCAGTTCGGGATACATTTCGAGAAGTTCGGCATATTCCCAGACCTCGGAAGCTCCCATATGGGCGACGATCACCTTCAATTCCGGATAACGTTCGATAAAAGTTTTAAAGTATCTAATATTTGTATAGGGTCCCGGAAGAGGCGCGTCTCCGGAATGAATTACAAGAGGAATTTTTCTTTTTTCCAAATAAGCGAATGTTGAGGAAAGGTCTGACCTCGTCAGATCCAGTCTCCCCACTTCGCAGTGAAGTTTAAATCCGCGAAAACCGTATTCATCCACGGCGCGTTTTGTATAATCCAAACAAGCTTCTTCGGGAAAAAAAGTTCCGAACAGAATCGCACCTTCCGTATTTTTATGTGTTTCAAACACCCAGCGATTTAAACCTTCCGCCATTCTTTCCTTATGAGCGTAATTCAAGGTTGTGAAATAACGGATCCGATTCTTAGAAAGCGATTCCATTCTCTGAACTTCGTTTTCTCGATACGCGATCTCCCAGTTTACTCCGTCAAACCATTTCCAGATCCGTTTCATCACGTATTCTGGAAAGAAATGAGAATGAATATCGATGATAAACGGAAGTCCGTATTTTTCCAAAAGAGGGATATGAGAGGGAAATTCTTCATCCCGCAAAGGAGGTAAATTGTCCGGATGTTTCCAAGGAAAGGACGATGGGTGCGATGAGCGTTCGTTTGAGGAAAGAATATGATGACAACAAGGTAGCATACAATGATTCTACAAAGACAAGGAAAAGAGTCAATCCGATTGTCTCTTTTTTTCTTGACCGATCGATAAGAAGAGTTTCAATACATAAACTTTTCTGAGGTATCTATGAATCCCATTTTTCAGACTCTAAAAATTGGAACTGTTCTTTTTTGGATTTTATTCGGAATCAACGTATCCGGATTTTTTTTACTCGGTCAGCCGATCGATTCTCTATTGAGACTGGTGGGAGTGGGGATTTTCACGGTTCATCTATTCGAGATCGCCTACTTCTGGTTCACTCTGAAACATAAATCTGCCTATCCACTCTCCGACGCTCTTCAGATTCTTGTATTCGGTGTGTTTCATCTGATTCCGATCAAGAACCGTTAGTTCTTCTTTCTAAATCGATTCGTAAGTCATCTCAAAATCTGCTGCAAAATCCGCCCTGTTTCTTAAAAACCCGATTGTATCCCTCAGACAACGATTGCAATTTCATTCTTCAATAGAGTGCTTCACAATTGACTGCACGAGATCATCGCTCGGAGACTTTCGGTCCCAGATCGTGGCTGCGTAAACTTTGAACTCTGGTTTTGTAAAAGAATTCGAAGCGGCAACAAATTCAGAATCCGTTATGTTCTTTTTAAATCGATTTACAAATCTGTAAAGATTACGAAACAGAGGAAAACAGTTACGTTGATCGGCATTACACAAATCGATCTGCGATGTTAAAGCATGCAAAGAAGGATCCTTTAAAAAAGCGGAATAAATTTTCCGATCAATGGAGGGGGAATCTTTTGCCATTCCCTGATACAAAAACGTTCCGGTTACGATCTTACTACCGTCCAAACAAGAAGACAAAACCGCTTTTTCGGAGGTTGTAAAAATCAATTTGTAATTTTTTACAAAATCGGGGTGATTTAAAAGTTTTGAATATTCGCAACTCCAAGGAAAATGAATTTCTAAAACGTCTGGGCGATTCAATCGAATGTAAGAGAAAACCTTATCCGCATTCTTTTTATTTTTTGCGAGATACTGGTTTCCCAAATATCCAAGATCGAGAATGTTAAATTCCTTATAAAAACTCAAAACTCCCAAATCCGCAATTGCCAACGAAGCGTTTTGAATTTGTTCCGATTTTACAATCTGCAAAACCTCGGATCTTCTTTGTTCAAAAATCTGGGAACTACAACAGAGATTATAGGATTTGAATTTATAATTTTTATAAGACAAAAACCCTGCGAGTAAAAGAATCGGAAGGATCCAAATTTTTCTTTTTTCTGTAATTGCAACAATACGAATCAAAAATAAAACGACACCGATCACTGCAAGCCATGTCATCGGCCTTGCCGGATCCAATCTGAAATTTCCGAAAATAAACGGATGCATAAATCCGGAAACAGAAAGCGCTACGGCCAAGATTACAAAAATACCTTCTTTTGTTCCGATCTTTTTAAAAAACAAAAGCAAAAAAGACACAGGAATCAGTAACACAAGATTTTGTTTAAAACCAAATCTAAAAATCTCCCAATTTTTTCCCAAGGAAGGGCTCAATCGAAAAAGATTGATCATGTTCTCGGAAAGAGAAAGCTCCTGCGCGGTGGAAGTGTTCGGGAATAACCTTCCAAAATATAAAAACCGGATCAAAAAGAACAAACTCCAAAGAACCCCCGCGACCCAAATCGGAATCGTTTGTTTCCAGGAAATCCGGTTCTTATAACTCAGATATAAAAAGGTCGCACTCACGAAAAAAAGATGAAACACGCTTTCGATTCTGACTAACATCCCCGCAAACAAAAACAAAGAGGCAAAAACGGGATGAATTGGGTTTCCGATCAATATCTTAAAAAGGACAAAAATGTATGTAAGATAAAGAACATGCATCCAGGAGTTTTCCATTCCCGACGCATGCCACGCAAGAAAGGTAAAGGAAACGGAAAGTAACGCGATCGCTCCCGCAGAAAAAGCCAGATTCTCCAGTTTCGAGGATTCAAAGATCTCTTGAAATAAAAGATAAAGTACAAAACCGAAAAGAAAACTCGTCAGCCACCACTGAAACGTAAAAAAGATAGAATAGTGCAATCCGCCGATTTTATAAACAAATGAATAGATTAGAAACTGAAGCGGCGAAGAGAAGCCTTCCACGATTTCACCGCTCAGATTGACTCCGATAAAACCGAAATCGATCCAATTTTTAGCGTGGCTCAAAGTGATGATTCCATCATCGCGAAAGAGATAATTGTCTTCCGGAAAAAAACCCAGGACAATCTTAAAAATCAAAACTGTCATCAAACCGGAAAAAAAAGCCAATGAGAGCGGGTGGTTCTCAAAAAAAAGTATAAGGTTCTGTCCCAAAACTGGAACAGAACCTTGCAGCTTGATTTTTCTGGCAAAGTACATTAGGGTTTTGGGATACGCTGTAAGTTTATTTTTCAAATTCATAAGTAATTAAATCCTGAAAATAAATTAAAACACATTCGAGCTACTAAAAATGATCAAGGCGGTCCAAAATTCTAACGCGGTAATTGATTTAAAATATCAGAACTTTTATCCTATTCCAAACCATTTCCTTAGCGTAAATCAAATCTTCGATCTGAACAAATTCAAGTCCGGCGGACCAGATATCTCGTTTGTATTTCTGATTCAAACTTTAAAATTCCCTGCTAATACGAAAGATTTCGCTTCCCGCTGATTTTTTCAGTCAATCTGCGGGAATCCCGATATTTTTTTGGTATATAAAATCTCTTTCCGGCCAAGTTGATCAACATCTGCTCGTATCCTTTGGAAGCCGTCGCTCTTACCATTTCTGCACAATCGAGATCCTCACCTGGACCAGTCGACACGCTTCCACAATCGCAAAACTGTCTGAGTGAGTTTCCGTCTATAGCAGAACCAGGACGAATGACCTAGTCCAGCGAATCTTCCTGGCTCTGGTTCATCATGACTAGTGATTATAGTTTTAAATCCTACTCTTCAAGAACGATGAAGGTATCATCAGCGTCAACGAAGTTATAGTCCCCTGTGGCTGGAATAACTCTGTCGATCTTGTTCTCCACTATGTATATTTCGAAGTCCTCTGGAATGTCCGGTATAGCTGGCTCTCCTTCCAGACAGCCGTCCACAACCACTCTTCTCGTCCTGGGATGGCCAATATCATTTCCTCCCCACCTCAAAGTTTCACCAATCTGATACACAGATTGCCAGACATCGCCGTATTTAAACTGAACTTTGAGTTTATATTCTTTAGAGGTGATCGAACTCTTCCAAGGAACAATCACTGAATTGAATGCGCTCATTGTCAATCTCTCCTTGCAGGAACGAAGCCGCATTTAGGAATTTCAGAAGACGCTCATCGCGCGTGATGATCTTGGTCCCTCCTTAGTCCGGAGGCAGATCATCCGTTTCGTGTCCTTCGAGACATTGAGCTCCTTGTTCATCTAGTCTATTGTCTTCCGGCGCGGTACGTTGTCACTCGCGTTTCAACGTCACTACCCTACCGCCTTCCTTCACGCGCTCAAGAAACGGCATATACCCCCTCCCCACACCGGATGCCTGGACGACATTTTTCAATTCCAGAGCTGTGTCCAATACGCTGAGGCCTATCCCATCCTCTGAATGCAAGAGTATTGGAGTTTTCTCCGAACCGACCGTCATTGTTTTATAGTATCGAACGTATTTCTGCGATTCCAGATGTTTGCTATGTAGATAAACGATAAGTCGTTATCTATTTACATGTAATAGCCAAAATAAGATCTGACACTCCGTGTTCCTGTTTATTACGAAAATTGTAAGTTGTCGAGATACTTATTCTTAGCTAATTCCTTCGTGTCAAGAAAAGTCTGTATCGGAGTTTTACCAAAACAATACTTGCCTTGATGGGTTCGTTCGTTATTATAAGAATCGATCCAGTGATCCAAATCTTTTTGCAAATCTTCAATCGAGCTGTATACCTTTTTCCTGAAAGCAATGGCATAAAATTCGTCTTGAATGGTTCGGTGAAATCTTTCACAAATTCCATTAGATTGAGGATGCCTTGCTTTTGTTTTTGAATGGTCTATATCTTCCAAAGCAAGGAACAACTGAAATTCATGGTGTTCTCTATTTCCGCAATACTCGGTCCCTCTATCCGTTAAAATTCTCAACAAGCGAAGGCCTTCTTCTTCGAACCAAGGAATCACTTTGTCGTTTAACATATCGGCTGCTACTAAAGCATTTTTTCTATCGTAAAGTTTTGCCATCGCCACTTTAGAATAGGAATCGATAAAGGTCTGTTGGTAAATCCTTCCTACGCCTTTGATTGTGCCCACGTAATACGTATCTTGACATCCTAAGTATCCTGGGTGTTCTGTTTCTATCTCACCTTCAACTTGCTTTTCTAATTTTCTTCTTTCCAATGCCTGCACTTGGGATTCGGTTAATACGGGAGAATCTCCTTGAGCCATGAACGCCTCTAAAGCCTTCAGTCTTTTTTGAAAGGTCTCCAGATCGTGACGAACCCATACACTACGAACGGTCGCAGGTGCTACTATGATTCCTTGTTTTTTCAATTCATTCGATGCTCTCTGTTGACCGTAAGCAGGAAAGTCGATCGCCATTTTTTTTACCGCTTCTTCTTTTTCAGGTTCGATACGATTTTTAGGATTCGGTTTACGTCTACTCAGATCCTGGAGAGCGAGTTCGCCTCCTTTCTCATATAACTCTTGAAAACGATAGAAACTATCCCGTGAATAGCCCATTACGTTACACGCCTTTGAGACGTTCCCTAAGGTCTCTGCTAACTTCAAAAGACCTACCTTGTTCTTGATTATTTTTTGTGCCGTTGTCATCTTTTTTCTCCTTATTTATTTTAAGGAGTGTAAGATCAACTCTTAACTATTACAATTTACATTATGAAATCACTTAGATTGACCTCATCTCTTGTCCAATAATTGAAGTAGCGGTCGCTGAGATTCCATAACTCATCCACCGCTTCAGCTGTGAGTGAGTTTTCACCGTTACTTAGGTAATGCATATCCTCGCTGATCCATGAGTCGCAACTTGCAAATTATGCATTCGCACTTCAGGACGCCACGCGATTGTCATCGTTGTTCAAGTGAAATGTTGCGAACGTATTCAGCCCAATCGTCCTCCATCTGCTTCTGAGCCAACTCATTGTTCTCGAACCCCCGAGTAGATTCGTTGTATCGGACAAGGTGCCTGATCTCAGCGAGATACTCAAAGTCTGCGTACAGCTCCTCGATTACGCGAAACGGATCCGCTATCGCGCTTCGGTTCTCATATAGCCAAGCCATGAGAAGGCGGAGCCAAGTCACTTTTGATCGGCCAGAACTGGTGTCGACTTCCGCATCTGTCAACTTCGTCACAATTTCATGAACCGCGGTGATTTCCTCCTTTAGCAAACCGGCCAGCTTAAGTTCGTCAGGGTTGCGACTGCCCGATTCGAGCTTTCGAACGGCGATATCAATAGCGGATTGCGGACTGAGCCAACCCTCCCGCATACCAAAGAGAACTTCGGGCCAGCTCAGTTTTCCGAGCCGATCAATAAATTTGAGCGGTATATGGCGTTCTTGCATAACTTTCTCTCTTAAATTCATTACATAGTCACTCTGACCACACTTTCTTGAAATCCAGACCGCGTAACCCAGCGGAGTTCCACGTTTGAACAAAAACTTCGCTCACGAATGTTGGGCTTGCTCTTAAATCCGATATTTTGAAAGCGTGCACGCCGTTGATTACTTCCGTCTTGAATGAGTAACGATTCACTGTCATCAGCTGCCCATCACTAAAGCGAAGAACCGAAGACGCATCCACGTCGAGAGCGTCAAGCACGCGCGTAGGGTTGTATATGTAGAGCTTTGCCTCGGCACACGAGAGTGGAAGCAGTTCTCCAAATTCGTCCAACAGCCCCCTCATCACATCGACGGCTCTTTGTCTCAGAATCAGGGCATGCGATCCGAGCCATGGGGCATCCGACTCCGACAGCTTCCTGCCCTCATCCTTATGAATCACTTTCGCATCAATTGGCCGCCACGCAGTCGCTCGCGGGATTCCATTCACTTGCAGAATCAGATTCTCAAAGTCGAACGGTTCAACCGGATGGCAAAGTTCATATCCTTCTAGCGAGAACGGCAGATAGAAGGTCGTGGTCTTCTTTTTCATAGAGGGATTGTCCCATTCAAAAAGCCAATACGGATCGAGTCAAGAGCTTCGGAAGCTTTTTGCTGCCTTGTATAAGTTTGGCCAGGCAAGTTCGTCGACAGTGGAATCGATTTACGCATACATTCGATGCGGTTGTGGATTAAGAATTTTTTTGAGAACGTCCTAAATTTTTGGCACACTGAGTAATGCAAAAAAGACTCTCATTGTCGATTGAAATTGTGACCAAACAAATTTCAAAAAAGGGGAATCCCATCAATGAAAGACAGCAGTGGGACAAAGGTTGTTAGGGTTTTTCCCAATGGAAAGTTCGCTCTCATGTTAGCCGCTGCTCGGCTCGCACGTTGCATCAACTAAATGGGGAAAGCAATGCTTAAGGTTTCATTTGTGCGAAACTTTAAGGACACTATCTCTGAGTTAGCTTTTGCATTGACATCTTTTTTAAACAATCCAATAACTGTCAACGAATGATTTTTCGTTAAATAAAACAAACAAAAATATAATTTTAAAAGGAAATTCTTAGTCTTTATGCGATTCAAAAAATTAACAATTCTATCAATTTATTGTATAAATACATTATTATATTCTGAATCTTTACAAAAATCGTTGTTGGAGTATTCTCCAAATACTATAAAAAGCGACAAGTTCAATAAGGTGTGCGCTGAAAAAGAAATTAATCATACGACGGAATTAACGCTAGATACTTGGCATAATAACAAACGCTCAGAGAACATCAAAAAAGACCTAACGAATTTTCGCAGTTTAGCCGCATGTGCACCTGAACTACGGATTATTATTATAAGAGGAGATCAAAATAATCCTTCGTGTATTTCATTTTTACGAGATTTGGACAAGTTTAATAAAATCTATGGAGATAGTTTATATAAAATATTTCCGAAAGCTGCTATTTATTATGACACAAACGGAAATCCTCAACGAGATTGTCATCCACAAAATAAAACTCCCAATTACATTGGACCTCCAAATGTCAGCGAATTATACGATTACAAAACCAAAGATTTTACCCGAGAACAATGTCCAAAAAAAGTTCACGATATAACTACACTTTATCTAAACCCTATTTCAATGGAGTCAGAACCCTTAGACTGGCCAGAAACACTAAAAAATGAATATAGAAATCAAATTGCAAATGAATTAGAAAAACTCAAAGGGCTAAATGATTGTCCACATCTTCGAACTGTTATTTTAAATATCCCTGTTGGATTGTATCTTCCTATAACCGCCTATAACAATCGAACAACTTACGATAAAATGGGTTACGACAAAATCTATAAAACCAATCTAGATGTTTTTCGTAAAAAACACGGTAAAAAAATTCTAGAACTATTACCAAATAAAGAAGTATTGTTAAATACCATTATATGGTAAACTGCATGATAATCCCGTTTTCTCCTGCTATATCAATAGTTTTCACCGAAGACGCATCCACGTCGAGAACGTCAAACACACGTGTGAAAGATAAAGTGCCAAGTCCAAGCCGCCGATGCGCTCACCTCAACCGTTAGGCCGTCGCTATGTTTCGTGCCATCGATAGTGTCCGTAAAGTTTCGCACAAATGAGAACTTGAGAAGAGCTCACCTCAGTCGATCAAGCCATGATCTTTAAAGTTTTTAACTCTTTTAACTTCTCCATGTCAACATACTTTTTTGTTCCCCACTTAGTTGATGCAACATGCCTGAGGCGAGCAGTGGCTAACATGAGAGCGGACTTCCCATCAGGAAAGGCTCCTACGACCTTTGTTCTTCTCTTGATCTCTTTGATGATTCTTTCTAATGGATTGTTGGTTCGGATCTTTCTCCAATGCTCGGAAGGAAAATCCATATAAGAGAGAGTTTCTTCGATTCCATCGGAGATGACTTTAGCTGCTTCCTTCAATTTCATTTCAGTCAAGCGCTCGGCGACAAAGTTGGCTTTCTTCAAAGCTTCTTCTTTGTTTTCCTGAGAATGAATCGCTTTCAACATTTGTGAAATCACTTTAAAGGAACTTCTTGGAGCCTTTCCAAATACATTCCTGTAGAAATGAACGATACACCTCTGCCATTTCGATTCTGGAAAGAAGTAAGGAATCGATTCCACTAAGCCTAAACATTTGTCTGAGATAATTAAGTTCACTCCTCTGAGTCCCCGGTCCTTAAGATGTTTTAGGAACGCTTGCCAACTCTCTTTGTCTTCTCTGGCTCCTTCCATCGAACCAAGAACTTCTCTGTAACCTTCTGAATTAACCCCTATGGCTACGAGAATCGCTACGTTACGAACTTCTCCACCCCAAGACTTCTTCAAGTAAAGTCCGTCCAGGTAAACGTAAGGATATTCGTCAGTAAGCGGACGGATTCTCCATTCGTCGATTTGAACAAAAACTTTTTGGTTGAGTTTGCTGATCGTTGAAGGTGAGACCTTGGTTCCCCAGAGGCTTTCGGTAATGTCCTCGACTCTCCGAACTGAAACTCCCGCGAGATACATCTCCATGAGAGCTTCTTCTACCGAACTCTCCCGTCGCTTGTATCGATCGATGATCGCCGACTCAAACGGAATTGTTCTTAGTTTGGGAACTTTTAACTTTACTTTTCCCGCTTTTGTTTCGAAGTTTCTATTATACGAACCCGCTCTTGTATCTACTCGATCCGGGCTTCTCTCATACCTCGAGGCTTTGCAGAGTTTATCCGCTTCCTCATCTAAGAGAGCGTTCAGCGTTTCTTCCACTGAACCTCTTACGAGTTCGCTCAAGTCTTTCTTGAGCTGCGTCTCATCCACTTGGATTACTTTCAAGTGTGCTTTTTTTTCTTCTGCCCTCATTGGGGGGTTCTCCTTTTTCTTGAATTTGCTCATTACAAACTCAATCGGCAAGGAGAGCCTTCTCTTTGATTCTTAAATGTGCGAAAGATTGAGGACGTTATCGTGCCATCACAGATACCGCGGTTCTTATTGGCCTTTCACAAGAGGGAAAGTGCGTCTACTCCGAATCCATTCCATTGCACGAGTACTGGGATTGTGAGCACGCTTGGGACGATCATGAGACCGTAATCGGACTTCGCCTTGAAAAGCTAAAGGGATATCTCTTCGATGAAGCTGGTGAACTGCTGCAGGAGTTTGAGAGCACTTTCGATCTGTCTAAAGGTGTTTTCCTAAAGGGTTGGATTCGACACGCGGATGGAACGTTTCAGGAGCACGGGGTGTAATGGAAAAAGACGGCTTCGGTAAATCGTATCGAATCGACCTAAAAAATCGCTGGAGCTTCACCAACTCTTCTCGCTGGTTCTCAAACAACGGAAAATCCTGCGTGAATTCGAGATGCCCTTTCTCATCGACGATTGATGGCAAGCGGACAACGTCATCAAATCCGGATAGAAGACCAAACCAAATGGGAGCTCCGATAATCGGCAAATCGATTCCAGGCATTTCCCTAATTCGGGTATTCAATTTCACTCAGGAAATTCTTTGAATCACAGTTGTTTAAAACAAGGAGGATTTTTCTTCCCAAAATCAAACGGATTCAAAATTCTGATCGTATGATCGTGATCGCTTCCTCTTATAAAATTTTTGAAGAAAAGATAGAAGATTTCAAGAAAATCAGCCGGGAAATGGCAAAGGAATCTTTAGAAACCGAAAACGGAATCCTCAGATTGGACGTATTGCAGGCGGACGGAGATCCCGGAAAATTCTTATTTATGGAAGTGTATAAAAGTGAAACGGCAAGAAAAGCGCATCTGGAAACCCCACAATTTATTTCCTGGAGAAGAGCCGTACCGGAGTGGTTAAGCCAAGGAAGCACATCTATCCAGTATGCTCCGATTCATATCGATCTTCCGGAATAAGGCCGTTTAACGTGCAAGAAAATACGTGGATACAATTCCCTTTCCTTTGATATCCACATCTCCCCTTTTTTCCAAAGTAAAGATCGAAGACGCGGCCAAATAAAATTCTTCGGTAACATGAATTTTTCCGGGGATCCCGTGTGATTCCATCCTGGAAGCGAGATTAACCGAATCTCCCCAAAGATCATAGATGAATTTTTTTCTTCCGATCACCCCCGCGACAACGGGACCGGAATGGATTCCGATCCGAATATTTAGATTCTCACGAATCAACTCCTCATTCGTATTCACTTCTTCTAATATATCCAGAGCAAGATTTCCGATTCTTTGAATATGATCTTCACAAGCGATCGGAATTCCGGCCGCAGCCATATAAGCGTCTCCGATTGTTTTGATTTTTTCCACACCCCGATTTTCCGCAAGTTCGTCCAAACGGGAAAAAAATCTGTCCAAAAGCCCGGCTAACTCGTCCGGAGTTTTTCGCGCAGCCAAAAGAGTAAAACCGACGATATCCGCAAAAAGAATCGAACATTCCGAAAAATATTCGGAGATTTGGGAATTTCCGTTTTTCAATCGATTTGCAATCGCATCCGGAAGAACGTTTCGGAGAAGCAGATCCGATTTTTCCTTTTCTTTTTCCAAATCCTTTGTCTGAGTTTCAATCGTCTTCGCTTGAAGAAATAATTTTCGTGTGGTTAATTCAAGAGTATAACCAGCAATCACCGCAAAAAATTCCGAAAACCATATTAAAAAACTATAAATCGTTTTTTCCTGGGTTTCCAAAATCGGATCCGTCAATAAAAGATACTGATACGTACACAGATATGCGGAGGTCACGACAAACGCGGGAAACGTTCGGATTCTCAAAACTAAAAAAGCATAGTATGCGATGATAATTAAAATGGTGAGTTGCATCGCGTGTTGATTCCGAATAAATGCAAAACCCACATAAACCGCGATAAAACCGGCAGCGGTATTGCTTAAGACGGAAAGAGGAACCATAAATCTACGAAACCGTTTCAAAGTGGAAAGAATCAGATTGAGTCCGAATACGGAACTTCCGAGCAAAATCCAAAGGACCCTTTGGTCTCGGATCAGAAGAACGTCATAAAAAAGAAGAAAAACAGCGACGTATCCAAACACCGCAGAAACCGCTCCGATTCGAACAAATACCGCGATATGATTTCTGAGAAAGTCGCGAAATTCTTTTTCCAATTCCGGATTTAAGAACCGAAGAATATAACTTTGAAACATCGACGCATTCTTCTTTTTTGAAGAATCTTCTGCAAGCCAGTTTTTTAGAATTCCGCTTTGAACTTGACAGAGATTCTTGGTCTTTATATTCTGTAACCAGAAGCTTTACAGATATGACAAGCCGGTTTACAGTTGCGATTCACATCCTCTCTCTTCTATCTCTGAGCGAGGGAAAAACCAAAACGTCCGAAGAACTCGCAGAAAGTGTAAACACAAACCCGGTTGTTATTCGTAAAATTCTTTCCCTTCTCAAAACCCGGGGAATCGTGCGTAATCAGATGGGACCTAACGGTGGTTATATCCTCGCAAAACCTTCGATAGAAATCAGTCTCAAAGAAATCTATGAGGCCATAGACGAAAAGATTTTTCAGATGCATTCCAAAACCCCGAACAAGAAATGTATCTGTGGTCATTCCATCCAACCGATTCTTTCTAAGGTTTATGAAAAGGCGGAGAAAGTTCTCGAAGAAGAACTCGGCTCCACCAATTTGCATTTGATTACGCGAGAAATTCTTACATTTCCCAAACGATAAAAAGTCGAGCGGTCTTCGTTTGAGATTCAATTTTAAAATCGAATTCGTTCGCGGGAGTTTACATATTCCCTTATAAGCGAACTAAAAAAAATCCTACATTTTTTAGAATACATTCTTTGTAAGAAATCTCGCAATCTTGATTCTACGATTGCTTCTCATCGACGACCATTCTTTTTCAATCTCCATACGAAGTCCGTTTCGTAACTTTTTTGAATACGAATCTAATTTTCGAAAGTCTAAACCGTATCCGGAGGTTTTATGATTCAATGGATTCATGCGGATGCAAAGGACTCGCTTAATAAAAATTCTCAATATTCTTCCAGAGAATCGGAAGAGAACCTGATGGATGCTTATTCCAAAGCGGTTACTTCCGTTGTGGAAACGGTAAGTCCAGCGGTCGTTCATCTCAAAGTTGCGGGAAATCCGAGCGGAGGATCGGGTTCCGGTTTTCTGATTTCACCGGACGGCTTCATTGTCACCAACCAACACGTGGTTGAAAATTCCAAAGAGATCGTTGCGGAATTTCCGGACGGTAGAAGTTTAAAGACGATGAAGATCGGAGAAGATCCGATGACGGATATCGCCGTTTTAAAAGTCACCGGCAACGAACAGTTTCCGTATTTGAATTTTTCAAATCCCTCTTCGATTAAAGTAGGTCAACTCGCGATAGCGATTGGAAATCCTCTCGGATACGAATCCACGGTAACCGCCGGGGTCGTGAGCGCGCTTGGAAGAAGTTTGCGTTCCCGTTCCGGAAGACTGATTGAAGACGTGATCCAAACGGACGCGGCTCTCAATCCGGGAAACTCGGGCGGTCCGCTGGTCAATTCCGGAGGTAAATTGATTGGGATCAATACTGCAATCATTCCTTCCGCACAGGGAATCTGCTTTGCGGTAGGTTCCGGAACTGCCGAATATGTGATTACCCGTCTGATGAAAAACGGATTTGTAAAAAGAGGATATCTGGGAATCGCCGGCCAGAATCAGAGCATTCCCAGTAGATTAAAAATCTTTAATAAACTAGAACAGGATTCGGGAGTATTCGTCGTTGAAGTGGAAAAATCTTCTCCTGCGAAATCGAGCCTTCTGAGAAAAGGAGATATGATTCTTTCCTTAAATGATCAGGTCATACGTTCCATAGACGACATGCACAGAACTCTGGACGAATCTACGATTCAGAAAGAGCTCCCGATCCGAGTTTTGAGAGAAGGTTCTTTGCGCACCTTTCAGATTCGGAGCGGCGAAATCTAATTTGCCAAAAAAGAAAAGTCATTTTTGAAACGCAGATTTGTGGGAACTCTTACAGTTTTCGTAAAACAACAGTACCCTTGAGTGAGTTTGTGGGATCTCTCACAGCTTCTGTGAAAGCGTGACCTCCTCCGTTATTCTATGAGCTCTTTCCTTAAACGTTCATTCTCCGCTCGAAGTTCGTCTTGGAACGGGCGCCGTCATCCGTCAGATACTTCTTCCAGTTTATTGTGTAGCGATAGTATTTACAGAAACTCCCAAATCTTTTGAGTCTGGGTCATTGATTTCCTGGACTTTATCAGGAGTTCAACCATCTTCCTCTTAATAAATTCTTCGTCATATTGTGTTTTACGAGCCATGCTTTTATCCTTTTTCTTTTGCACGACCGTGTCCACCGTGGGAAGTTCATCCTTTCGAAATCAAAATGACAAAATCCTTGTTATACAATGGATTGATCCGATTCAATTTTTTTTTTCCAGGATAATCAGAGTCTTTTTTTACAAAATACAAAACTATAAATGGGAGAGACGCTGATTCAATTTCTTCAATGTTGAATCACTTTCACGTCGAAAATATCTTGATCATTCTATTAAAACCTGATTCCAGAAAAAATAAAAACTTTATCCTTTTGTTATCCGAATTCATCTCACCTAAAAACAGTATACTATCCATCGAGTTCATTTGCGGAATATACAGAAACATAGTTTTCGAATCTTTGTTATTTTTAACCAAAATTCCTTTGTTAAAAAATAATTTCTACTTTTTCATTTTTAAATCGACAAATTGAATCAAAAAACTTCTATGTTTTCTAAATCGATAAGTGCGCGCGATTGATTTGAAACATTAAATCACAATGAAGGTTAAAATGAAAACTATAGGATGGAAATTTTTTTATTTTGTAGGGATCGTTGGCTGTACCTCCTTCGGTTGTATCAGCGAACACTCCTCCGATGATTCTTGGAAGAATACTCTTTTAGCTTTAGTTTTGGAAGAACAAACTTCAATTTCTTCCGAAGTTGACTTAACGCTCCGAGAAGATTTGCTTTCGCACCAAAATACTCTTAGAAACCCTGTTTATCTTCCGGAAGGCGAGCGCCAAGAGGTCGTAAGCGTCTATACGTCTAGTGGATCCGAAATAAAAGGTGCTTGTTCTGGAGTACTGATCGATTCTCGTTGGGTTTTAACCGCGGCGCATTGCGTTTGCACTCGGAATAGTTTTACCAGCAATCGCTGTGCTCCTCGCAGTCGAATAACAGTTTCGGATTTAGAGGAACCATACGACAGAAATCATTTTGGAGACGTGATCGCACATCCTGGATACAACCCAAATTATACGACCCCAACTGCGAACGATATTGCTTTAATTCGTCTCGACACTCCTCTTCCAAGTAGAATTCAAACCGCACGACTTTTATTTGCAGGGGATACTACGGGATGGTTGACCAAAAAATTAGTGGAATTTGGATTCGGTAAAACTGGATCTAAATGCAAACTATCGCCTTATAGAGACAGAGTTGATTTGGTAGGTAGACAAGAAACAAAACTAATAGGAAGCATAGGATCTAGGCTTTTATTCGATCTAGTTGCTTGTCCTGGGGATTCGGGTGGACCAATTTTTAATCAATATGAAAATCGAGTAGTAGCACTCATGACCGGAGAAGACAATCAATCCGAATGGTTTGGATTTTGGGGTAAGATCGTTGGTACCGGACCTTACATTCCAAAATTTGAAGGATTCATCCGTCGTAATGCGTGTGGATTTGGGAATCCGAATTGGAATTCGGTGAACGATTGGTGCGGTAGTTCGAACTTGTGCAAATGCAATAGTGGCCAAGGACACTGCAACTCCGATTCAGAATGTCACAACGGACTGGTGTGTAAACGAAACGTAGGTGAACGTTTTGGATACCAGTCGAACGTAGGCGTTTGTCATCCTCCGAATATGGAATTACCCAAAATTTGTTTTGCAGAAGACTGCCGAAAGTAATCCTACACCTACCTGTACAGGGCTGAATCATAACATAAAATCAAATGATCTGGCCCTGTCGGGATTGTTCTTCGAGGTTCCAAATCTACATCCGAAACAAAAATCGTTCTGAAATTTTCAATCGATTTGAAAACGATTCGAAACCAGATATTAACGTAAGAAACATTTCAGTTTTTTTGAGTAGTTTTTCGAATTGTATCGCAATCGCTTTCAGCTTTTCGATCATAAATCTACCACTACCACGCGGAGCATAAAACGTAAGCGCCGAATCAACCACAGTATTCCGCAGTTGCGATAGATCTTTTGTAAAAAGCCTTCTCGCATCCCTTTCCCAAGATTTAAACAGATCTCGCGAAAACGCGTAAGGATCAATTCCTGACACTTTAGCATTTTGAACTAAAGAATAAAACCCGGCACTCGCAGTTGCTCCTTGCGGACAACCGGAGAAGAGCCCATTTTTTCTACCGATTACAAAGGGACGAATCGTTCTCAACAGGATTCGTATCCAATTGCAATTCAGGATAATCCAAAAAGATGAGAAGCTTTTCCCATGAAACGCGACCATAGGAAGCGTTTCAAACAAAAGGCAGCGGAGCGTAGCCGTTGTTCCTCAGCATAGCTGAGCTCTGCAAGATACGAGAGAGCTTTGCCCATCGAAGATTTAGGAGCGACTTCAACCATGCGTTTGTTCATCCAGGAGAGGATCTCATCAACAATCGGCTTGGATTCTGATTGCTTGAGTCTCAAATGTTCTTCCGAATTTAGATTGCTTCTTTAGCCTTCGACTCAATTGTATAGAGCTTGCCAATCTCCTTTATCATCCATTCGGCCCCAGTATTCTTAGAATCAATCTTTAAAATTTCAAAGAATCTTCTCCGAGCATGATTCCAACTGATATTCGATTTCCTTCTGCTTTTGATGTTTTAATTCTTCTGTATGTTTTATATTTTAGAATATAATGATTCTTTTTAGTTCTTCTACATCGTTCGGTAGTGAATTTAAATCAAAAGACACGGCGTATTATTTTTCATATGATTTTAAAATTAGCCAATCGTTTCAGCTTACTGTCTGATATTTTAGTTTCTTCCAATTTCCTCTGCCAAAGACAAAATCATCCTCCGTCATTGACGGTAAAACCATGCGAATACGAAAACTATGGTTCAGAGTGGGGTATCAATTGCGAGAATTTCGGATTCTTCCAGACAAGTGATCTTCAATTTTTCTGAAATCGGAAGTCCAAGTCCGTCCCTGGCCGAAAGTTTTTTTCCATCGATCTCAACACTGCCTGAGACGAGAAAAAAATAAACTCCTCCGTTTTTATTTTTTGGAATATAATCGATTTTGAATCCTTTTTTTCCTTGAGCCAGAGAAAAAGTGACCTTTTGATTGATCCAAACAGCGCCGTTTCCGATTTCGGGAGAGACAACCGTTTGAAATTTTCCCTGCCGATCTTCCACGTTAAACTTCTTTTGTTCGTATCGAGGTTGAATTCCCAGCTTTTCCGGAAGAATCCAGATCTGTAAAAAGTTCACAGGATCGCTCGGAGAAGCGTTGTATTCGGAATGAACGATTCCAGTTCCGGCGGACATGATCTGCACTTCTCCGGATTGAATAACGGAATGATTTCCTTCGCTGTCTTCGTGTTGTAGACTTCCGAAAAGAGGAATGGATACAATCTCCATATTCTCATGGGAATGTGGCGGGAATCCCTTTCCAGCGATCACGATATCGTCATTGAGAACTCGGAGCTTTCCAAATTGCATTCGATTCGGATCAAAATAGGAACTAAAGCTGAATGAATGTCTACTTTTGAGCCATCCGAAATCCGCCTTTCCCCTGGTTTCTTGCGCGTGATATACTGCTTCCATAATTCTCCTTGGAAATTAGACAAAAAGAGACCGAATTCCTGTCTTTTAAAATTGCTTTTTGTGGGAACTCCCCTGAAATCTCGAAAGGATTTGTACTACAACAGCCAGCGTTTCATTGTTCCGACAAAGAATTTTTTCTTTAAAAGGCTTGCATCCGGAATTTGAATTTAATGCGCACCGAAAATCAAACAAAAGTAGTCGCTTTTAAAGAAAAAAGCGGATCAGACCGGCCACACTTCCCAAAAAGAAACCCAAAATACTTCCATTGATACGAATTGTTTCCAGAACATTTCTGGTTTTCCATTCTAAGTTTTTACGAAGATCCTTCGGATCCAAACTCTGGAGTCTGGTTGTGATCTGTTTTCCGATATAGCCGGAAACGCCCTCATCCACTCTCTTTTCCACAAATTCGAGAACGGAACGAAGAGGAGCGTATTCCTGAAGGGTCGTGATCTCTCCGATTTCTTTCAAATGGGTTTGAATCAAGGTTCCAAGAAGACGACTGGCCTGATCTTTCAAATATCCCATCAAAGCTCGAACCGCCTTTTCCCTTTGTTCCAGCGGAAGTTCGTTCCAAGAGGAGATATAAGTTTCAGTGGAAGCAGCCATGAGATTGACCAACTTTTCAATCGTCTTTTCATCTTTGGATTCGATCACCAAACCTTCTTTGACATGAGTTCCGTATTCTTTCAGTTTTTTCGGAAAGTCAACGACAAGACCGAGCACGACCTGCGCGACGAGATTCATCTTTCCCAAAATTTCCTGAAGAAGGGATTTAAATTCCTCCGTATCAGCGACCTTGATCATGGATTCTCCGATCAAGAGTTTGATCGTGTCCATAACTTCCTTTTGGCGGTTGAGTTCCTTTAAAAGAGCGACGTCGGTCCCGGTAAATTCATAATGTATAATATACTCGATGATATCCTCTTCCACACGTTCGAAAAGCTGATTCAAAACCTCTTTTGTCTTTTCTTCGTTTCCAAAGGTTTCCAAAAGCACATTGTGCACATCGTCTCTTGTGTTGGGATCTTCGAGAACCATTCGTATCCGGGATCGAATAACTTCGTGGTGCAAAAGATCTCCCGCCACCCAATTTCCGATTTCCGAAGCAAGCTTAGAGCTGTCTTCTTCGATCGCTTGATAGGTTTTCCAAACGGCGAACCAATCACAGAGCCCTCCGATCAATCCGCCTTCCAAAGCGGAAAGAAGAATTTTGATTATCGGTGTTTCCCGATTTCCAAAAAATAGAATGAAAAGAATCGCCACCGAAAACGCGATCAAAAGGGAATTGGAAAAGATCTGTCTTTTTCGAAATGGAGTTTTTACAAAATCGGAAGCGGCAAAGAACATCAATTGGATATTTTCCGGCGTGTCAGAAACGTGGCTCCTAAAAAGAGAAGAGGAAGAAGTATCTGAATCAACGTGATCAAATACGATCGAATATCATAAAATACGAATCGATTCTCCTTTGTCTTCGCACAAAAATAAAACAGACCTTCGACGGTACGATACACTTTTTCCTCCGTTTCCAATTTCCAAAGAGGGAAAAAGCCGGAACGAATCAAAACCGGAGAACAGGAGGAAACGTCCTTTTGATTTGGAAGTTCCCAACGAATCTCGGAATCGTTCCATAAAAAAGGATGAATTTCAGCCAGACCAGGATCCGAATTCGAAATCTCGTTTTTTATCCTCACCCTCTTTTTTACGGATTCTGAATTTCGATCCGAAATTCTTTTTTGAAACAGAGATTCCAATTCGCCGATTTTATACGCACCTGAAAAGGAAATTTCATCCTCTTTGAATTCTTCCGGAGAAATCGGAACTAAGGAAGCGGAAAATTCCAATTTGGAAGTAAGGATAAATTCTGACAGATCTTCCATCCGCACTCCGGTCCTTTTTTGTGCAGGGCTTTCATCCATCAAAATCGCGATCGGTTTTTCAAAAAGAAGTTCCAAAGAAGGTTTGGAAAAAAGAAGTTTCCAAAGAATCCAATCCCCCTTTTTTGCAACCTGCGAAAATGACTCTGGAAGATTGAGAGCAAACTGATTGAGTCCTTCTGATCGAAGTAATACGTAGGAAACTCCGCGATCCTGTAAAAGACTCAAAAACAATCTCGAAAGTTTGTCTCTTTCCTGCACCGGATGATTGTTCCCGTTCGAACGTTTTCGACTCCATGCAGTCCGTTGTCCTTGCGAAGGAAACAATTGGATGATCTCTTCGGGAGACGAAGGTAGAGAATTCTCGAATCGATTCTGCAAAATGATATTTCGTCTAACGGACTGTCTCACCAATACGGAAACCCAACGCGAATCTCGGGACGTATCCCCGCCGGCAATCTCTTCGGAGGCAATTAAAGATCCGTAAGGAGTCTTCGAAAAAACGGAAATCCATTCTTCTTTTTGTTTCCAGACGGGGGCAGAATCCTTTGTCAGACTTTCGATTCCCGTGGAAGGTCCGGGAACGATAATGACAAAACGATACAATCCCAAAAGAAACAAGATCAAACCGGTAAACAATTTCCATTTTCCCGGCGGAAGATTTTTTAAAAAAAATCGAGCCGTAACCAAAGCTGCAAACGTAAGAAAAACAAGAGAAACACTCAGCGCAGTATACCACTTAACGTGCAGCCACGGAAAAATCATATCCAACGAAGAATCCGTCGCCATCCAATAAAACAAAAGAGTACCAAAGATCAAAAACCTCGAAATCGGAGGCAGCAGTTTTCGGATAAAAAGCAATCGGATCCCGATCACAAATAAAACCGGAAACAAAAGATGAATCCAATACTGTTCTAAAAAAATCTGTTTGAGAACTTCCAAAAACGTTTCCGGTCTTGCGATAGAACCGGAAAATTCCTCTCCCAAAAGAGAAAGAAGTCCGTTGATCGGAAAGGAAATCGGCGGATTGAATTGATACGCAATATATGCAAAATAATTCCAAAGGATCGGCAGTGCAAACAGCAGCGGTGATAAAAAAATAAAAAGGATTTCTAAAATTCCAAACTCGTCCTTGTAAAAAAGAAAATAAATTCCCAGAGAAACCGTATAAAACAAAGACATCTCGTAGTGAGTGTAAAACACGAGAGTTCCCATGATTAAGTTCTTAAAAAAGGAAGAAACCTTTCCGGTGTATCGAAATTTCTCCAAATAATAAACCGCGAGAAGACTAAAGCCAAGCCCTAAAACCAAAGAAATGGAATTTTGAAAAACACCGATGATCCCCGCACCTACGACCCGATCCCCGGGGAATAAAAAGTAAAACATAAGCCCCGTTAAAACGAGAAGAGCGTTTCCTGGACTGAGATTGGTTTCCGTAAGAAATAAAAATCCGAGTTTTAAAAACGCATACGAAAACAAAAAGAGCGTGAGCAAAATTCCTAAATTGAAAGAAACGCTTAACGGAAGAAAAAAAAGCAGAAATGTATGCAAAAAGGAAACGAGAAAAAAGAAATACGGAGACTGAAAGTAAAATGTGGGACTTCCGCCCAACAAAGATCGATCGTATCCCGAAGAAAGAAATTCCTTAAAAAGAACCTGATAGTCCCACGCGATCAGATACTGATTCTGAAGGGAGACCGAGTCCGGAACCGAGTCCGAAAATAAAAAACGAAATTCAATTGAAAGAAATAAAAATACTATAAAAAAAACGAGTGGCTTTCGTGCCGCATGAGGAAGTTTCCATTTCCCCGGAAAGATTTGCATGGGTTGATTCTTAAGAAACGCAATTTCCTGACAAGCAAAACGAATCAAGAAGAGTCCAGTTTCACACCGACCTAAGCTCGGATCGAGGGAAATTTACTCTTGTTTGGCATTTTCCTGGACATATTTTTTAAAGTCCGCTTCGGACATTTTTTCCGCATACAGAGGGTACAAGGCCGCGATCAGTTCTTCTAAGGTGGGGAATTTCGCTCCGTCCAATTTGTAAGCCATATCAGACTCCTTGGGACATTTCAGAATATTGGAACTAAACAAGAATCTCAGAAGATCGATTTGATTTCGACTCATTTGCTGTTTTTTTGAAAATCTTTTTACGGATACCCGTTGCGAATTTCCCAAATCTTTCAGCGTATGTGATTCATACCGTAAGGATTTTATTCGGAGAAAAGTTGTAAATCCAAAAACCAGATTCGATCTAAATTCGATCTTTCGATTCCCAATAAGGTAATATCATCTTTTTTGAAATCCGGTAAATCTACTGCATTGGCGGCATACAACAAACCCTCGCAAATGCTTTCCAAGGTTTGTTCTCTTTTTTCTTGGATCCAATCCGGAAGTGAAAAGTTTTCGGACTCGTCTTCGGGAAAAAGGCTGCAAAAACCCATCAAAAAACAAAAAAGCCCGAAGTATAAGGACTGAGTTTCTTTCTCATAAAAAAGAATAACGAGATGCAGAAAAGCCATTACGATCATTCCTTCGAACAAAAGCGAATCCAGACAAAGCGAACTCTCCCATTCCGATCGAATCGATCCGACCTCCCCCAAACAAATTGGGGACCAAAAATCTCCTAACCTCAAATCTTCATTCGCAACTTGTAATACGATTTCAAGATTCGAACCGGAGGGTTGAAATTCGTAAAAAAGCGGATTTCGCAATCGGCTTTGAAGACGGGTTACAAAAAATCAAAGAAAACAAAAGCAAGACAAGAGGCAAAAAAGAGAAAATCCGTTCCTTCAGACAGAGGGATTCCAAGATCTCTTTTTTAAAAGAAAGAGACTGAAGATTTTATCCAAACATAGGGGCAGGATCATTCCGAGATTTTCCGAGGATTCAATCTTTTCTCTTTGTGGAATTGGAAAAAGACAAAACACGAGCGATTTTTCAAACCGAGCCGGCTTCCAGTTGCGGGAAGAAATTTCGATCTACGATTTTTTATCACCAAAATCCGGACCGACTCCGCTTTTTTAGAATTCCCGAAAACTCAAAAACGATAAAATGAGCTCCGTTTTCCAACGGAATCTCTTCAAAAATCGTCCCGCTTCGGTTAAAAAATTCTGCTTCGGTTCCCACTGTTGAAAAAAATAACCAAAAAAAGAGATTTTTTTTCTTAAATCCTGGATTAATATCCAATATAACGAAATATTCGTTGACTATATAGAACTATCGGCACTCCCTGGGTTAAAAATTTCTCCAAGGGGAATTGAATTGAAATACTCAATGACTCAAATAACTGCCGTAACCTTTTTGCTCTTTGCAATTCAATTTAGCCTTTTTTCTCAAGATTCCAAAACTGAAAAAGCAAAGACAGAAACGACTCCTATACTCAATCTCGATCCGCCCTCCGATGTAAAATATCAGGAACAACCGAACGATGGAAAAGGAATTCCCGAAATTCAACAGGAACTTGCAAAAGAAGAACCTTATAAAAGTCCTTACAAAGGAAAACTCCCCGGGGAATTTATGAAATCGATGCTCCTTTCGCCCGAACACCAGGACGCCGTGAGAAAAGTGGAGAGACTTTGGTTTGGGGACATCCTTCGTGTCGGCTTTCAAGTTCGCCCTCGTTTTGACTACAGTCACAACGGAGATTTTGATAAGCGAACTCAAGATGATAGAAATTTTGCGACTCAGAACTCTCAAGTTTCCTTTATCATCGATCCAAACCAGTATATTGCCGCAAAAGTAACGATTCAGGATGTTCGAGTATTCGGAGGAGAACAGTCCAGAAAAGACGGACAACTCGGCTATCTCGGACTGAGTAACTCTGCGGGAATCGAACTCCAAGCTGCACCTACTCCAACCAATTCTGTCAGTATTAAAAATAATACGGATCTTCGAGAAGGTTTTATTCAATTGAAAAACTTTGCGGAAGGATTCGAGATTTATCTCGGAAGACAAATTTTCGGATTCGGAGACAATCGATACATCGGTGGACGAAACGACGGTCAAACCGGTAACTCTTTCGACGGAGCGCGTTTAAAATACAATTCCAAACGTTTTAACTCAGAGGCGTTTACTTCGATCATCGCAGAGGACAGCAACGCAGGTAGCGGAAACAACACCGCCAACGGAGCCAAACGAGGCAGCGTAAACGACACCTATCTATCAGGATTGTATAATACTCTTAAATTCGAAGATTTCTTAATCGATCTTTATTACTTCAATATCGATCGTAAATGGGAGCAAGGACCAAAACCTCTAACCAGCGAAGACAGAACCAGACAAAGAGACGACCTAAATACCGTCGGCTTTCGTCTTTCCAACCGTACGGATAACAACCGTTTGCCAAAAACAAAATCCTGGGACTGGACCCTGGAAGCCTCCTGGCAATCGGGACGCAACGGTCAAAGAGTCAATGCTGGTTGGGATCCTTTCAAACAAACCGTAAACGGCAAAAGAGTCTATACAGAAAATGTGGAATACGATTCCCGCTTTTTTATCGCACAAACCGGTTACACATTCTTTGACAGATTCAGAGTGGGAATTCAGTATTCCTTTGCTTCCGGAGATCCGAACAGAACGGACAACAAAGTAGCGACCTATGACGCTTCCTTTGCTACAAGATCCGGCGGTTTCCCTTACTTCGACTCGGGAAACGGAATCGTAAACGCGACCTTCTGGTCAAACACAAAAACAAAATCGATCCACTTGATGTATAACACCGAAAAATACGGAAGATTTATCTTCGTTGCCTATGACGTGCAAAAGGCCTCCGAAAACGATGCCTGGTATTCTTCCGGCGGAACCGCAAACACAGGCTGGACCACGGAAAACGTAACCGGAGCGGCATTTGGAGGATACAAAAGAGGAGAAAGAGGTGGTAAACGATTGTTTTACGAATTCGACTTTATCTACCAATTTTATCTCAAAGATTACGTTTCGATCTGGACCGGAGCTTCGTATCTGCTCGCGGGCGACGCGGTTCGGAATGCAAGAGTCAATCCTTGGGCTACAAACGCAAACGATCGTTATACCTTGGATGGAAAGTCTTATAGCTTTTTCTTATTCGTTCAATTTGCAATGTAATCAAAAAATTAGAAGTTAGGAAAACAAAATGAAAACAAAAATATTCAAAATCGCGGCGATCGCCTTTTTTGGGACGATCGGTAGTATCAACCTTTCGGCAAAAGAAGTAACTCTTCTGAACGTGTCCTACGATCCGACCAGAGAACTTTATGCGGAATACAATAAACTTTTCGCAAACTACTGGAAATCAAAAACCGGTGACGAAGTGAGAATTAACCAATCTCACGGTGGATCCGGAAAACAAGCGAGATCCGTGATCGACGGATTGGAAGCGGATATCGTAACTTTAGCGCTTGCGTATGATATCGATATCATCGCATCCAAAAGTTTGATCGCAAGAGATTGGCTAAAAAGTCTTCCCAACAACAGCACACCTTACACTTCTACGATCGTCTTCGTTGTAAGAAAGGGAAATCCCAAAAACATAAAAGATTGGGACGATCTTGTACGATCTAAAGTGAGTGTGATTACTCCAAATCCGAAAACGAGTGGCGGAGCAAGATGGAACTATCTTGCGGCATGGGCATTCGCGCAAAAAAAATTTAACAATGATACCGGAAAGGTGCAAGACTTTATCAAAACATTATTTAAGAATGTTCCAGTTTTAGATTCGGGAGCGCGCGGGTCTAGCAACACATTCGCACAAAACGGAATCGGAGACGTTCTCATCGCATGGGAAAACGAATCCTTTCTTATCTTGGACGAATTCGGAAAAGACAAATACGAGATTGTCTTTCCTTCCATCAGCATTCTCGCGGAACCTCCGGTCGCAATCGTTGAAAAGAACGCGGAAAAACACGGAACTCTGGAAACCGCAAAGGCATATCTAAAATCCCTCTATTCGGAAGCAGCTCAAGAAATCATCGCAAAACACGGATATCGTCCGAGAAGTGCGACGGTGTTGAAAAAATACGAATCCAAGTTTCCAAAATTGGAATTGATCACGGTAAACGGACATTTCGGGGGATGGCATAAGGCTCAGAAAGATCATTTCGCGGACGGGGCCTCCTTTGACCAACTCTATGTAAAATAAACCGACAATTCAATAGAACGATTCTACTCAGGGCAAAAGATGAAAATCAAAATGGGGAATGGTTTTTGGTCTGAGTAGGAAGATCTTCTGGTTGTATCGGAAAACCATAACCCCACACAACCTTCCGTAAAAGTTACAAGGGCTCCGTCCATTCATGGGAAGCGATCCGTGGAACGCCTTGGGTGAAGTGGTGGGCCGTGGGAAAAATCGCGGAATTTTCCGAAAACAGAAAATGACTCCTTTGGCAAGGATGTTTTATGGCTATAGGAACTCCCACAAATCGAATGAGGATCCGACAACGCAGATCCGTTTAATAGTACAAAATTCTTTACTTTTACACAAGATATCAAAATATTGGATCAGATTATCTAATAAATTAGATTTTTATCCACTTTGTTGTAGGATTTTATCTAAGGAATGACCGGAATGAAATCCAGACTTGCAAATCCGACTCCCATCGCACTGATCTTACCCAACGCAAAAACGCGGGGTGGTGCGAGATGGAATGATCTCGCAGCCTGGGAATTTGCAAAGGGAAAAGACGACACTGAGGAAAAAGTAAAAGAGTTCGTAAAGGATCTTTACAACGTGTCCCAAAAATTCAATTTATTTTGTAAGAAAGATCAGGTTGCAAGAAGTTGTCCCCACCGAACAACCCTCAATGCGATCCATAGAGAGCATTGCGTTGAGTTGCTCCAGGGAGTGAGGTGCTTGAGTTGCCTTTGAGACAGGGTTCTTATAAAAACGTACTCGTATTGGATTCGAGAGCCAGGGGTTCCTTAACCACTTTTGTTCAGAGAGGGATCGTTCTGATCTCCTGGGAAAACGAGGCTCGTCTCGCGTTACGCGAAACTGCAAAGGATCCAAACGACGGAGTCGAAATCGTATTCCGCTCGATCAGTATTTTAGCCGAACCTTCGGTCGCGGTTGTCACAAAAAACGCGGAAAAACATTTTGCGGACGGGACGATCTTCGATCAGATCACAACCAAATAAAATCGAAATCAAAAGAGATCATCGTGTTCAATTTGAATGTAAAAACCAAACCCTACGGTAAGACAGCCTTCGGCCTTAGTTTAGGAATCACAGTCACCTATCTGAGTTTGATCGTAATCATTCCGTTAGGCGCTCTTTTCCTAAAAAGTTCCGGAATCGGTTGGGAAGGTTTTTGGAAACTTCTCACAAACGAAAGGATCTTGGGAGCCCTTTATCTAAGTTTCGGAGCCGGAGCGATAGCGGCGATCATCAATTTGTTTGTGGGATTCCTGTTTGCATGGGTATTGGTTCGTTACGAATTTCCGGGCAAGGCACTCTTGGATTCTCTTGTGGATCTTCCGTTTACCTTGCCGACTGCGGTCGCGGGAATCGCACTCACTACCATCTATTCGAAAAACGGAATGATCGGAAGCCTTTTGGAACCTTACGGAATCAAAATCGCATACACTCCGATCGGAATCGTCATCGCACTTGTATTCATCGGATTCCCTTTCGTGGTAAGAACCGTACAGCCGGTTTTGGAGGAATTTCCGAAAGAGCTGGAGGAATCCGCATATTGTTTAGGAGCCAATCGCTGGCAAATCTTTCGCAGGGTGATCTTTCCGGAGCTAATTCCCCCCATGATCACAGGGGCCGCAATGGCATTTGCAAGAGGAATCGGAGAATACGGATCCGTCGTTTTTATCTCCGGTAACCTTCCCGGAAAGACGGAAATTCTCCCGCTCCTAATCGTCACCAAACTGGAACAATATCAATACGAAGAAGCGACTGGAATCGCATTGATCATGCTCGTCATTTCGTTTACTATATTATTGGGAATTAATATTCTTCAGACGGCTTCCGCAAGGAGAAAAGGATGAGACAGGAATCATTGCTCGCACGTGTTATTCTCATCGGATTGGTTTTCTTTTTTACCGGATTGATCCTTCTCCTTCCGATCTATACGGTCTTTCATGAAGCTTTTTCAAAAGGACTCGCCGCATATTGGGAAGGAATCCAAGAACCCGATACAATCTCCGCATTCAAGCTCACCCTCATCGTGGTGGCGATTGCGGTTCCACTCAACACGTTGTTTGGAATCCTATCCGCATTTTCAGTGACCAGATTTGAATTTCCCGGAAAAAGTTGGCTCTTAACAATCATCGATTCTCCGTTTTCCGTTTCTCCGGTGATCTCCGGTTTGATCTTTATTCTTCTTTTTGGAAGACAAGGATGGTTCGGACCTTGGCTTGCAGAGAACGACATCAAGATAGTCTTCAACACACCGGGTCTTGTTATCGCTACGATCTTTATCACTCTTCCTTTTGTAGCGAGAGAATTGATTCCGCTTTTAGAATCCCAAGGAATCGAAGAAGAGGAAGCCGGTTTGCTTTTGGGGGCTTCTCCTTTAAAAGTGTTTTTTAAAATCGTAGCGCCCGGAATCAAATACGGACTGTTATACGGAATCATCCTCTGTAACGCAAGAGCGATGGGAGAATTCGGAGCCGTCTCCGTTCTTTCCGGACATATCCGAGGACAGACAAATACCCTGCCCTTACAGATCGAAGTCCTTTACAACGAATACAACTCGGTTGCGGCGTTTTCAGCGGCGTCTCTCCTCGTATTTTTATCCTTAATCACGTTGGTCGCAAAACAGATCTTGGAAAGAAAGATCAAAACAACCAAAAAAGAAGAATTGCTCCAACAAGAGGTATAGTCATGGGAATCGAAGTAAAAAACATATCCAAACGATTCGGAAATTTTACCGCAATCGACAATCTATCTTTGGAAGTTCCGTCCGGAAATCTGGTTGCGTTACTCGGTCCTTCCGGTTCCGGTAAAACCACGTTGTTGCGAATCATCGCAGGACTGGAAGACTCCGACACAGGTCAGGTGATCTTTGAAGGAAAGGAAGTGGGTACAAAAAACGCGAAAGACAGAGGAGTCGGTTTCGTTTTTCAACACTACGCCCTTTTCAGACATATGACCATTTTTGAAAATATCGCGTTCGGACTCGAGGTCAGAAAAAGATCCGAAAGACCAAACAAAGAAGCGATTCGAGAAAAGGTGATGAGCCTTCTCAAACTCGTTCAACTGGAGAATTTTCACAATCGTTATCCAGCGGAACTTTCAGGAGGACAAAGGCAGAGGATCGCGTTAGCCAGAGCTCTTGCCATCGAGCCTCGTTTTTTACTGTTAGACGAACCATTTGGAGCCTTGGACGCAAAGGTCAGAAAAGAATTGAGAAACTGGCTTCGTCGTCTGCACGATGAAATACATATAACGAGTGTATTTGTAACTCACGATCAAGAAGAAGCTCTCGAGGTTTCGGATCAAGTAGTCATTCTCAGATCCGGAAAAATAGAACAGATCGGAACCCCGGACGAAGTTTACAATCATCCGAAAAATTCCTTTGTCTTTCACTTTCTGGGGGATGTGAACTTGTTTCACGGTCGAGTAAAATCCGGGCAAACGCAACTCGGTGAAATCAAAGTAGATGCGCCGGAACATTCCGAAATCGAAAACGCTTCCGCCGTAGGTTACGTTCGTCCCTATGACGTGGAAATTCTAAGACAGGCGATCGACGCACAAACGATCCCTGCGGAAATTCAGTATATTCATTCCACAGGAAGAACGGTAAAAATCGATCTCAAACGTTTGGATACGGGTGCGATTTTAGAATCCCAACTCAATTCTACCGAATTTCAGACATTAAATCTGTTACCAGGAGAAACGGTTCATATCCGATTTAGAAAGGTGAAGGTTTATGTGGAAGATTACACGATCTGATTCGTTACTCCAAATTCGGATTTTATGACATAAACCCCGGAGTTTTAGAAAGAATCCGGAATTCGGTTGTTACGACAAAGTATTCCCGTGAAAATTTTGCTTGATTCGGACTTCAAGTCCGACTTTAAGTAAAATACGGATAGACATTTTTCTTTACGATGTTTTCGAGGCCTCTGTCTTAGAAATACATTCTATTTTTTGAATAGAACCCCGTTTTCCATAGCAAACAACTCGCCGGAAAAATAGGAAACGTCGCTCCGATCATGGGAAACAATCAGGACCGGAATCTGAAATCGATTTTGTATCTTTTTCAATTCTACTCTCATTATATTCTTTAACTCATCGTTGAGAGCCGCAAAAGGTTCGTCCAATAAAAGCAAATCGGGTCGGGCAACCAAAGCCCTTGCCAATGCAACCCTTTGTTTTTGCCCGCCGGAAAGATATTTCGGATAGGTCGAAGACAAACTCTGAATTTCAAATAATTCTAATATTTCATCGATTTTTTCCGTTTCGGAAACAGAGAGTTTCCAGCGCCAAAACTGCTTGAAAGAAAATTCAAGATTCTTACGAACGCTAAGATGAGGGAAAAGAGAATAACTCTGAGACAGATATCCGATCTTTCTTTTCTGAGTCGGCAGATGGATTCCATTTTGTGAATCAAAAAAGATTTTTTTACCGAGTAAAATTCTGCCTCGATTCGGTTTTAACAAACCTGCGATCGTTTTCAAAGTCAATGTCTTACCCGCTCCCGAAGGACCGTATAAAAATAAAAAGTTTTGTGAAGATTCGAAATTCACATCGATGGAAAAGTTTCGCTTTCCGTCGGTTACTGTTTTTTGAACCTGGACGAGTAAAGACATTAGGGTCTTCCGAATTGATATTTTTGAAAGAGTTTCAACGCTTCCGGGGAAGATAAAAAGTCGATAAACAACTTTGTTTCCTTTGGATTCGGAGTTTTTAAAACCGAAACGATCGGATATAAAATCGGCTTTGGAGACAAATCGGCGACAATGACTTGAATTTTATCCTGAAAAAGAGCGGCGTCGGTTTTGTAGACAAAACCCGCGTCCACCTCTCCTCTGACCACGTATTCGAGGACCTGTCTCGCATTTTCCCCTGGAATATACTTTTTTTCTAATAAAGAATAAAGACCTTCTTTTTCTAAAAGACCTTTTGTATATCTTCCTGCGGGAACCGTAATCGGATTTCCCAAAGCGATTTTTAAAACCTCCTCTTTTTTTAAGTCGGCAATACTTTTTAAATTCAAGACGTTATCCTTGGGAACGATCAAAACAAGATTGTTTTTTACAAAATTTTTTCTCGTAGAAACATCCAAAACATTCTTTTCTATCCCTTTATCCACGTTTTCCTGATCCGCGGACGCGAACACATCCGCAGGAGCGCCGTTTTCAATCTGTTGAAGCAACATTCCGGAAGCACCAAAATTGAAAAAAACGCGAATCGCATGTTTTTTTTCAAATTCCGTTCCTATCTCCGTAAAGACCTGAGTCAAACTCGATGCAGCGGAAACAAGAATGGACTTGGGCTCTCCAAAAACGGGAGTGATCGAAAGAATTAAAATCAATGCCATACTATATATAAATTTTATCATATTCTACATTCCTTTTTATATTACTTTCTTAGATTATCACCAATGGGATTTTTTGAATAGTTTTGTGGAAACGGTCAGTATCAAAACGGATAAGACGGAGGTCAAAATCACGAGATAAAACGCGAGAGCATCGTTTCCGGATTGAACACTGTCGTAGATCGCAAGAGACAATGTCTGCGTTTTTTTGGGAATATTTCCCGCGATCATCAAGGTCGCTCCGAATTCTCCCATTCCTCTCGCGTATGCAAGCATAGAACCGGCAAGAATTCCTCTCCAAGAAAGCGGAATCAACACTTCCCAAAAGATAAAAAAATTCCCTTTACCCAAAGTTTTAGCCGTGTCCTCAAAGTCTGAATCTACATTCTCTAAAGCCGCTCTTGCGGATCGATATACAAGAGGAAAAGAAACAAGGATCGAAGCGATTACAGCTCCCGACCAATGAAACAAAACGTTAAACTCAAACAGATCGTTTAGCGTGGAACCGATCCATCCTTTTCTTCCGAAAAAAACCAGAAGATAATAACCGAGTACGGTCGGAGGCAGAACCAGCGGAAGTGTAAAAATCGCATCCACGAATTCTTTTCCCCAAAAACGGAACTTAAACAGAAAATAAGCCGCTAAGACTCCCAACAAAGTCACGATCGATGTGGAAAGCGCGCTTACCCCCAGCGTAAGTAGAATCGGATGTCGAATCGACTCCCAGTCCAGAGAATTCATAGAAATATAGATAATAAATGATTCCTACAAAGGTCAAGAAGAGAAGAATTCATTTCGCAAGGTATGAAAAAATCTTTTAATCAAACCGAATAAAATCGTAGATCCGTTAGCCCCGGAAGCTCGTGTCTGTATTAATTCTAAACACAAACAAACTTGTTTGGGACTCCATCTTATTGTATGTGATTTTTTTTAATCATCATTAACATCGGAATGTCCCTAAAGGATGAATCCTGAAATACAAAATGAAAACCGAAATTCTAAATTTTTCTTTTATTATAAAGCCGGAAATACACTTTGAAATTATATACCATGAAATCCAGAATCGCCGAGATCCGAACCAACTACGCTCTTTCTTCTCTTGATATTTCCGATACCGGAGACGATCCGATTCTATTTTTTCAAAAATGGTTTCAAGAGGCTGTGTTATCCGAAGTATTGGAAGTCAACGCGATGACCTTGGCTACCGCAAGCAAGGATGGAAAACCGAACGCCAGAACCGTTTTACTCAAAGGAATCTCAAACGAATCCTTTCTCTTTTTTACAAACTATGACAGCAAAAAGGGAAAAGAGTTGGATGAAAATCCGAGAGCCTGTCTTGTATTTTTTTGGGCCGAACTCGAACGTCAAATTCGAATCGAAGGTGGCGTGACTAAAATCACAAAAGAAGAATCCGAAGATTACTTTCATACAAGACCTCGTGAATCGCAAATCGGAGCCCATTCTTCTCCGCAAAGTCAAGCGATTCCCGATCGAAAATTTTTAGAAAACCGATTTCAAGAATTGTCCGCACGATACGAAGGAAAACAAATCGATCTTCCCGCAAACTGGGGCGGCTACGCAGTAAAACCAGAGCGAATCGAATTTTGGCAAGGAAGACAAAACAGATTGCACGATCGAATCGTATTTGAAAAAAATTCCGATTTGAAGTGGCAAAAATTCAGAGTCGCCCCCTGAATCCCCGATCATAAATCGATACAAACGAATTCTAATTTTGATTGAAACCCATTCGACGATCCAATGAGTTCATTCTCAAATTCAACCAAACCAAATCGGATCGGGAACGTTTTTCGCGGAATATAGGTCCATTCAAGTGTTGATTTATGTACATCCTTAAAAGCCCGGAGCAAAACCTTGAAAAAGACGATCATTTTTATTCTTACCCTTAGCCTTTTGTTTTTCGCAGACTGCGGAAAAAAACAGGAAGAATCCAAGGATAGTCCCACCGAATCGACCGCAACGGGCGAAGGGTTTTTAGACAAAATGAGATCGGCTCCGATGCCGAATGCGGAAAAGAAAAGAGCAGAGAAAGGCGAAGACGAATCCGATAAGGTCTTCCTTGTAGACAAGGAAGAAAATCAACTCGGAAAAGTCTTCGCTCCCGTATCCACCTCGAACGAACGACTTTTGGAATACAACATTCAACTTTCCTATCAATGCGGCGATTTGGTCAAAACAAGAAAGGAACTTCTCGATTTCATTTCCAAATACGGATATCTCGAAAGCAGCTCTGCGGCAAACTCCACTTCACCGTATATGACCGTAAAAATGCACGTTCGTTCCGAAAAATTATACGAAGCTCTATTAGAACTTGATAAATTAGGAAATCTGCTTTCGGAAGAAATTTCCACCGTCGATCATACGGAAGGAATGGTCTGGCAAAAAAGAAAAACAACTCGCGAAAAAATCAGACTTGCAAGAAGGAATAGCGCCAGCACTCATATCGGCGCCGCAGCGAAAAACTGGGAAGCGATTGAGGAATCCGTATCCAATAGCGAGGATGAACTCGATCTCGCGGAACAAGAAACCTGGAAAATCAAAGACCGTGTGCATTGGGCTACAATTTCGGTTGGCTTTAGCATCCCGACTCCTCCCGATGCAATTCAGGTTCCCGAATACAAAAACGCTCTCGTAGGAATTCTCAACACATTTCTACAATTCAGCTATTATCTGCTTTGGTGGCTACCTTTCCTAATTCTTAGCGTGGTCTTTATATATTATGGAAACATCCTATTTCAAAAAGTTAGGAAGAAGATCAAGGGATAAAGTATTTAGAAAAGAATCGAAAAATGATTCTCACGATCAAAGAAAGGCCTTCTGTAAAACGGGAGGCTTTTTTATTTTAGGAAAGGACTTGGTCAAAGTTTGTAACCACCCGATGAACCCCACATTCCCTACCGTATTGGGTAGCTTTTGGGATGATCAAACAAGTTTTATTTGTAGTAAGTCTGTTTGAAAGACAATAAAGCGATTTGGAATGGTATAACTTATTGACAAATCTTGTTTTAGATTGCAACTGGTTATAAAAAGTTTTGGATTGAATGATGAATTTTAATTTTATATCTTCGGTTTTGCCAAAAACGGTTGTTCTGATTTTTTTTGCCTCAATCGCTTGTTTGTCTAGTTGTATCGGAAACAAAGAGAAGGAATATCGGAATTTAGAAGACGCTTTAGAAAATCCGATGAGTGTTTATCAATTGCGTTTAGTTGACAAACAACTGACATCTCTTCCTGAAGAGTTTAGGAATCTACAAAACCTTCGGAGCCTGAATTTATCTGACAATCTATTTACTTCCTTTCCAAAGGAAATTTTGAAATTACAGAACCTTCAGGATTTGAGTTTAGCTTTTAATCAACTTACTTCACTTCCTAAGGAAATTGGAGATCTACAAAATCTTCAGACTTTAGATTTGGTTTCTAATCAACTACTTCACTTCCTAAGGAAATTGGAGATCTACAAAAACTTCAGACTTTAGATCTATCTTATAGTCAACTCACTTCACTTCCTAAGGAAATCGAAAAACTACAAAATCTTCAGACTTTACTTCTATCTTCTAATCAACTCACTTCACTTCCTAAGGAAATCGAAAAACTACAAAATCTTCAGACTTTATATCTATCTTCTAATCAACTCACTTCACTTCCTAAGGAAATCGAAAAACTGCGAAATCTTCAGACTTTACTTCTATCCAATACTGAACTTATTTTTTTTCCAAAGGAGATTAGTGAGCTACAAAATCTTCAGGATTTAGATTTGTCTGGTAATCAGATCACTTCTCTTCCAAATGAAATTGAAGATCTACAGAATCTTCAGGATTTAAATCTATCTTATAATCAACTTACTACCCTTCCTGAAGAAATTGGAAATTTGCGAAACCTCGTGTACTTAGACCTGTCCTACAACGTACTCACTTCACTTCCTGAAGAAATTGGGAAGCTACAAAATCTCAAATTTTTATATTTAAACGATACTTCTCTTTCATCTCAAGAGAGAGAAAAGATCAAAAAACTGCTTCCAAACTGTAATATACGCTTTTTGCATGATTATGAAGCTCGGTAATATCAGTGACCGATTGTATTCTATCTCTCAGACATGTGCAGAGGATGTCTGGTTGGAATCTTAGTTCATACGAGATCGCAGTAAAGCGAGGTCCAGTATTTCTCACTCTATTCCGAACCAGAAGATAGACACGTCAGGCGTCATCATCAAGGATCATCTTTCTTTACAAACTCCCTTAATGACTGATAAAGACTATCCTTGGCCTGGGGCATCTACAAAAATCATCGTTCCGTGAATCGTAGCGCACGTTCTTCCGATGTTCGTTACCGATGAACGAAAACAGATGGAGTAAGAATGGAGTTCATTCACAAGCGGCCGCAGGTAATCGCAGACTTTTGAAATCCGCTTTTGCTTCCTACTGTTACCAAAGTTTCTACGATGAATTGCAAAAAACTAAAAAAGTTCCTGCTCTGCAATGCGATGATCCCGGAACGCGCTTTGCTTACCTAAAAATCTGCGACCGATCTCGTTCGTCTTTGGCAATTTTGCTCTTTTACATTCGAATTCATCGAAAGGCGCGCACTCTTTGAGTTTTCCCTGGTAGCTAAAAAAAGAATCTTTTCTATCGGAAAACTCTACTTTTTTACAGGAAAAGCGTTACTCTATGATTCTGTAGGAAGGAGCTTCTCTTACAAAAGGGTTTTTCTTAATTCCATCTGAAAACGGCTCGGGAACTTCAAGTCGCCGACGACTTTTTAGAAAATCAGCCGAAACCGAGTATATGACCGAGTTTTAATTTTTTGGTCATCAGATAACCGTGGTTATCGGATCCGGGTTGAATCTCGATTGGAATTCTTTCCACAACCTCCAGACCGTAGCCGTCAAGACCCACGATCTTCCGCGGATTGTTGGTAAGAATTTTCATCTTTCCTACTCCGATCTCTCTCAAAATCTGCGCGCCGATCCCGTAGTCTCTTAGATCGGGGGCAAATCCGAGTTTCTCGTTCGCTTCCACTGTATCATATCCCTTATCTTGAATATTATAAGCCTTTAATTTATTGATCAGACCGATACCCCGCCCTTCTTGTCTCATATACAGAAGAACGCCCTTTCCTTCCTTGGAAATCATATCCAGAGCGGAATGCAGTTGAGGACCACAATCGCATCGGTTGCTTGAAAAAATATCGCCGGTCAGACATTCGCTATGAACCCGAACCATCACCGTATCTTCTTTTTTGATATCGCCCTTGATTAAGGCGACATGAATCTTATCGTCGATCAATGTGGAATACGCTCGGATCGTAAATTCTCCGTATTCCGTGGGAAGTTTGGATTCCACTTCCAAACGAATCAGATTTTCCTTAGCTCTTCTATAGCGAATTAAATCTTCGATGGTATAAATATTGAGTCCGTGTTTTTCCGCGAATATTTCCAGATCCGGAAGACGAGCCATGGTTCCGTCATCATTCATGATTTCGCAAATGACGCCCGCGGAATATAAGTTGGCAAGTTTGGATAAATCCACAGCCGCTTCCGTATGTCCCGCCCTTCTCAAAACCCCGCCGGGAACCGCTTGTAACGGAAACAAATGTCCGGGACGCATGAGATCACTGGAAACCGTTTTTTCATCCAAAAGAGCCTGCACCGTAATCGCACGATCCTGCGCCGAAATCCCAGTGGAAGTTCTACTCTTTGCATCCACAGAAACTGTGAACGCCGTCCCGTGTTTGTCTCCGAGAGAATAGTCGTCCACCATCCGGTTGAGCCCGAGCTTTTTCAGACGTTCGGCTTCCATCGGCATGCAGATCAAACCGCGACCAAAGGTCGCCATAAAATTGATCTTTTCCTTATCCGCAAATTCGGCCGCTATAACGAGGTCTCCCTCGTTTTCCCGATCTTCCGAATCCATAAGAATGATCATTCTTCCGGATCTAATTTCTTCGATTGCGTTCTCAATGGGTTTGATCATAGCTTTTAGTTACCATCTCTTCTATTGGACTAAAATTTGGCTACAGAAACTTAAATCTTTGGAATCAAAAGCGGGTTTCGAAAAAAATAGTTGGTCTGCAGAACTATTGCTGCGGCTTTAAAAGTTGCTCCAAGTATCGGGCAACCAGATCGATTTCTAAGTTGAGAATCGTGCCCGGTTTCCAAAACTTTGCATTTGTCTTTTTGAGGGTTTCCGGAATCAAAACCAAATCAAATTCGCCTGCTCGAGAATCCACAACAGTCAAAGAAATCCCGTCCACAGTGATACTTCCCCTTGGCGCGATATATTTGGAAAGAACAGAATCGTTCGATACGGTATAACAAATGACGGAACCTCCTTCTCTTTTTTCGAGTGTGAGAATCTTGCCGATCCCATCGATATGACCGCTTACGATATGTCCGCCAAGTCGCGTTGTTGGTAAGGCGCTCCGTTCCAAATTGACTTCTTCTCCTACTTTTAATAAACCGAAGTTCGTAAGTTCCAAAGTTTTAAAAGTAGAATAGAATCTAAATTTGCTTCCCTCATCGGAAAACTCCGTCACAGTCTGGCAACATCCGTTTACAGATATAGAGTCTCCTAATTTGATGTCGGAGTTGACCCAGCTTGTTGTTACAAGAAAATCCCTTCCATCGGAAGTATCCAAGATTTCGAGAATCGTCCCTTTTGTTTCGACTAAACCTGTAAACATCGATAGCTCTCCCAGTCGTCTTCTTCGACACTTACCTTCCAGAGAAAATTTTCCGGCCCCGTTTTCAAGTCCGGTTTGATTCCGTTTGGAATCGAAGAAGAAGTTTGAATTTTTAGAATGAGATCGTCAGGACCCGACTTCGAAACAAACGATTGATACAAAAGATTTCCGCCTTCCACCATCAATAAATTGACCCCGATGGATGCGAGAATGGTCAAACATTCTTCCGCAAAAGTTTCCGGATCGACCCGATAAATTTCGTTTTCAGAAAGAAATTGCAGATTCGCGATCGTATCTTCTTTTAATACGGTTTCCTTTTTCAAAAAAAAGATACACTTTTTAGATCCGACTCTTTTGTTGATCGACTTTTGTTTTTTGATAAATTCGGAGGTTACATTTTTCTCTTCGAATATTAGAAAAACTCTATATGGTTGATAACGAGCTTCCGACTCTCGATGAACTCGGATCACATCCGGAAGCGCACCGTATTTCAGAACATTCTGCAATAAATCTGAAAAACCCGGATTCGATTTCCGGTTTTGAGTAGAATGTGGATTTTCACTCAAAAGAAATTTTTGTCCGCGTCCAGAAAAAAAGTCCGCTTCGTTTTCCAAAAAAGAATCGGAGATTCTAAAATCCAAACCGGGAGTGTCATAAAAAAGCGTTCCGGGACCGACCAAAACCGCGTCACACTTTGCTCGAAGAATCGAAGTAAAATGAGAGGATCGTTTTCCGGAAAGCTGGGTTCTTTTTTTATCCGAAGAAGCGAAAAAACCTTCTTTGGAAACCGCGGTTTTAAAAATCATCGTGGGTCTTTGTTTTGTGATCCGAGAAGAAAATCCGAATAGACTTGCAGACGCGATTTGAGTGAGATCAAAATCCTGAACAACGGAAATGCCTTGGCGGATGCATTCCTCCAAACCGTTCCTTTTTTGAACGAGAGGATTTGGATCCCTCCAACCGTAATATAAGGTCTTCGGTTTATGCTCCAAAATCAGGTCGATACAAGGAGGAGTTTTGCCGTGATGACCGCAAGGTTCGAGTGTAACCCAGACGTTATGCGGCTTTCCGGCAAATCCGTTCTTTATAAATTCGGAATATGCGTTTTTTTCCGCGTGAGGTTCTCCCGTTGGAGAGGTTCTCCCTTTTGCAAATATAACGGTATTGTCAGGATCTGTAATGAGACAGGAAACGGGCGGGTTCGGAGAACTTTCACCCGTGGATAAAAAAGCAAGTCTGTACAATTCCTCCCGAAACGTCTCCGGGAGAACGGGCATCAGCCACGGACCCTTCTGATCACGTGATCGTAAATATCCACAAGAGGGGCGGCAATAAAAATTGAAGAATAGGTTCCGATGATAATTCCGAACGTAAGAACATACGCGAAATCGAACAACTCAGTGGCTCCTCCGATGATGATCGCCACAATGGAGATCAGCGTCGCAAAAGACGTGTTAAACGTTCTTCCCAGAGTTTGATTAATCGAGGAATTGATCGTTTGACCGAACGTCTCATTCAGATTACCGGATGCATTCTCTCGAATTCTATCAAAAACCACAATCGTATCGTTGATGGAATATCCGAGCAGAGTTAAAAGCGCGGCGATGATAGGCACGCTCGGTTTGATCTGAAAAAATCCGATAAATGCAACGGTTAAGATCAAATCGTGAGTCAACGCGACAATGGCTCCGAGCGCAAACTTAAACTGAAATCGAAAACTGATATACGCGAGAATGATCACCATGGTAAGTCCGAGAAGAGTAACCCCCGTGGAAGAAAGTTCTCCGCCCACAACCGCCCCCACTTGGTTTGCACTCAATACCTTACTTTTGGTAATTCCAAAATCGGAAACCAAAATGGAAATCAAGGCGTCGATCCCCGAAACCTCAACCTTATCCGTAGGTTTCAGAGCATTTTTCTGTTTGTATTTTTCAAAGATGGAATCTATGGAACCGAGGCCAATATCGATTTGATAGTGATTTTTTTCCTTATCCAAAAGAAGAAGCACCGCTTCGATATTGTTTTCTCCAAAATAAGTTTCGAGTTTTTTACGATCCACGGATTGATCAAATTCGATTACAGTTCGGAGTCCTCCGTTAAAGTCCAAAGAGTTTGCAAAACCTCCGTGAATCGCAAACGTATAGCCAAATCCGAATAAAATCAAAGCGAGAGAAACGCCAATAGAAACATATTTATATTTTATAAAATCAAACATTCTTAAGACTCCAATTTTTTAAAACCGATCTGAAGCTTTTGTATCCCCAACTTATTGACCAAAATATCCATGATCAATCGACTCAGAAAAAGCGAGGTAAAAAGAGAAGTTACAATCCCCCAACAAAGAGTGATCGCAAATCCTTTGATCGGACCGTTTCCTAAACGAATCATCAGAACTCCGGAAATCAGAGTGGTCACGTTACTGTCGATGATCGTCCAAAACGCGTTGTCAAAACCCTGAGCCACCGCAACCGCAGCGGACTTTCCGGCTTGCAACTCCTCCTTAATTCTTTCATAGATGATCACGTTTGCATCCACGGCCATACCGACCGTAAGAATGATACCCGCAAAGCCGGGTAACGTGAGAGTAAATCCCATCAACGAAAGGAGAGCGCTTAGAATGATGATGTTTGCAAACAATGCTATGTCTGCGACCATCCCGGAAAGTCTATAGATCAGAAGCATATAAAGCATTACGAGAACAAATCCGATCATAACCGCTTTCATACCCACTTCGATGGATTCGATCCCGAGAGTCGGTCCGATAAATCGCATCTCCAAAACCCGCAAAGGAATCGGAAGCGCTCCCTCGCTGATCACGTTCGCGAGATCCACGGCTTCTTCCTTAGCAAAAGAACCGTCGATTTGAGCCACGCCACCCGCGATCGCACCACGAATCGTAGGAGCGGAAACGACTTTGTCCCCCCAAACGATCGCGAGATTTCTTCCTTTGTTCTGAGAAGTGATTTCAAAAAACTTTTCAGCCCCGTTGCTCGTAAGAGTAAAGGATACGATATATCCGAAAGAATTATTTTCAAATGAAGGTCTTGCGTCCCTCATATCTCTTCCGTCCAACGCGATCGCCTTTTCCAATACGATAAATCTTCTCGGAAGCAATGGAGAATTTTGATTGCTCCCTCTCGCCCAATATGCAAAAACTCTATATTTATCTTTTGGAATCTTATACTTGTCTTCCAAAGACAACAGAAACTTATCCTGTTCCGTTTTTCCAAGTTTTTGTTTTACTAAATTCTGATATTTAACGATATCCGTATCTTCGCGTTTGCCGGTTTCTAAAACCCTGTTTTCTTCCTGCTGAATGACCGCGCCGTAAGTAAGACCGTTTCCTGCGGAATTATCGTTTTCTTCCAGGCGATATTCTACGGTTTCAGTGTTTTGGATCATCTCCAAAATTTGAGAGGAATTCGTGACCCCGGGAAGAGAAACCTCGATCGAGTCCTGGTCCTTTTGGATCCGAACTTGAGGTTCCGTTAAATTTTGACTCGTAAGACGATTGTCTATGATGAGTTTCGCCTTTTCGAGTTCGAGAAGTTTGCGACTCGGAGAAAGTTCGAAATAGCTTTCAATTTCTTCCAAACGATCGGTTGCCTTTTTCTTTTCCTTCTCATCAGCGGAAGGATCTGCGACCGTCTTTTTTAAATTTTCAATTTCCTTAATATAACTTTCACGAAGTTTGGAAGCATAATCCTCAAAGTCACCCTTCATCGCAACTCTCATTCCGCCTTGAAGATCGAGACCGAGTTTGATGGTCAAAGGTCGTCCTTTTGAAACCCATTCTTCTACGATCGTGGGACGGAGTTTGTTCTTCGCTTCCAAGATCAGTTCCGGATTTTCCTGAGAGATCTGGTTGATCTTTGCGGAAGTGATAAATCTTCCTGTAACCAAAAAATACTCTTCGTCTTTCAGATCGTTCGGAGCCGGTTTGATGTCCCAGCCGGACTGTTTGTATTCTTGATTCCAGTGTTCGCTAAACTTGGAGAGAATTTCTTTTTTTTGCTCCGGGGAGAGAGTCGAAAATTCTTTTCTTACCGCGATCTCCAGCTCTCTCTGAGCGAAATTCGGGTAGAGGATAATGGTTGCCGCTAAAAGAATGGCGAGCGGCAGGAAAATCCATGTCGCAGATTTCAAAGGGGAACTCCTAGTCTCTTCTCATTTTATTGATGGTCACCGGAGATCTACGATTGGAACTTCCACGAGATTTACCGGCTTTGAATCGATATAAAGCAAATAATAATATGATTACTGCTATGATAATGATTTTCTTATTTTCGGAAATAAATCCGGTAAAGGAACCTGACTTTTGTCCTTCCTGAACCTTCTTTTTTTCCTCTTCTTTTTTCTTGTCTTCGCCTAATTTCAATATGTCGGAAAGACGATTTTGAAACGAAGGTCCCTGCTCTACTTTGGACGGTTCCGCGGACGCGGTATAACCCGGAAGATTGTTCGGACGAACCTTGACTTCTTCGTTGATCCAATACGGCTTCGGAAGATTGGACAAATTCATTTTGGAAACACTCGCGAGCTGCTGTTCATTCACATTTTGAGATTCGTTTCCTTGCGGATTTGGATTCGACGAATTGGAGGAATTCGAATTGGACGCGTTGTTTTGCGAATTGTTTCCCGAATTGGAAGACTCTTCCCCGTTATAGGAAGGTTCCACACTCTTTTTTGAATTTTCCGGATTGATCGGAGCGTGAGACGACTTTTTGGATTTTTTCTTTTTGAACTTCTTCTTTTCCTTTTTCTTGGAGGATTTTGTCGAAGAAGAGCTCGAAGAGGACTTTTTGTTAGCGGTCTTTTTAGGCTCGGCAACCTTTTCCAGGAAGTCGATTTCTTCCCCGTCCTGGGAAAACAAAACCGTATTCCCAAGAAATAGAAAAATCAGAATGGAAACCGCCGTTTTTTTCATTTGTCTGCTTGTTTCTTTTTAACAACCGTGCTCGCGGTAAAAGACACATTTGTATCTTTTGCGATATTGAGTACCACAACTTCGTTGTTTTCTTTGATTTCCACTACCTTTCCGTGAATTCCGGAAGAAGTAATTACCTCGTCGCCTTTTTTCAAACTACCGATCATCTCTTTGCGTTTTTTCTCTTCACTTCTTTGAGGGCGAATGACGAGAAAATACATGATTACGAGCATGATCGGAATCAAAAGAAGAGTGTTAAAAGGAGATTTATCTCCGTCACCCGCGGCTTGAGCCAGTTGAAGTATAAAGATCGAATTCAGGGTCATTTGTTATTCCATGTATAGATATAATAGAGGATTCTAACCAGTATTTTTCCCGTTTACTGTTTGGAAATTAAATCTTGGAAATACTTCTTTGTTTTTCCGGAAAGAATCGATTCCAAAGCGATTTTCGTTCCTTCTTCTATACTTGCGGCCTTTCCCATCACAAAAAGTCCCGCTCCCGCGTTGATCGCAACCGCGTGTGAACCTGCGATCTCTTCGCCTTGCAAAACCCGTCTCGCAAGCGCCTCCGCTTGATCGGAAGAAGAAGCATATACTTCTTCCTTTTTAAGTGTCGGCATTTTTAAAAAGGCGGGATCAAAGGAATGACGGCTGATCACCCCATTTTCCAAAAGGGAATAATCAGTAATCGAAAAAACCGAAAATTCATCCAAACCGTCCCGAGAATGACAAACAAGAGCTCTCTTCAGACCAAGCGCCTGCAATACCTTGATAAAAAGTTCCATCAATTCCGGTTCGTACACCCCGATGATCTGAAACTGGGGAGCAAACGGATTGGAAAGAGGACCGATCATGTTAAATACGGTTCTGTATCCCAATTCTTTTCGAACCGGTCCCGCGTATTTCATCGATGGATGCCACATCGGAGCAAATAAGAATGTAAAACCTTGGGAGATGAGATGAGCTTCCACTTCTTCCTGAGTTTTCTCGATTTTATAACCCAGTCTGGTAAGAATATCGCTCGAACCGGTATGAGAGGACACGGACCTGTTTCCGTGTTTGGCAACCTTGACTCCCAGAGAAGCGAGAGTGATCGCGGAAAGAGTGCTGATATTGATCGTCCCCTGTCCGTCCCCTCCGGTCCCACAAGTATCCAAAAGATCAAAGGGGAATACAGTCTTTGGGCGAAGCGCGTTTTTACGAAGAGCCAAAGTGCAACCCAAAACCTCGTCCGCGGATTCTCCGTTGGCCTTCATCGCTGTTAAAAAGGAGGAAAGGAGAATTTCGGAAACTTCCCCTTTCATTACCTGATTTAAAAAGGATTCTGCTTCTTCCGCACTGAGATGTTTGCGGTCGATCAGTTTAAGAATTGCTGCTCTTGGTTCCATCTTTACGAAACATCCTCTTGATATTGGAAGGGGTTAGAACTTTGCTGTTGGTAACCATATAACGAAGCCCGGAAATCACAGTGATTGCGGTTGTGATGAGCATTCCCCAATACGGGACAAAGGCTCCCAAACTGAAAATAATATCTCCCAAGGTCGTATTCTGATTCAAGTTTTGAAAAAAGTAAATCGCGTTGCCGGTTGCGATTTCAAACGCGGTAAGACCGCTCGCTTTTCCGGCTGCATAGGCCTCGTTGATTAGAATTCTTTTTTTACTCGATACAAGAATGAAAAAGATCAAAATGAGAATGATCGCACCCATCTGAAAAACGGTCTTTACTTTTCCGAGCATCGAAGTCCGGATCGACTGTCCCTGACGAATCGCGAGATAACGAAGAGAAGTGATGAGCATATCTCTTCCGATGATCAAACAAACCATCCAAAATTCAATCTGTTCCTGCAAAAAGATAAATGTGATAAAACAACCGGTTACGATGATCTTGTCCGCGAGAGGATCCAAAAATTTACCGAACTCGGTTTCCTGATTCCATTTACGAGCGAGATAACCGTCGATCAGATCGGTAAGGGATGCCACCATAAAAAGAAGCAGGGCGGCGATATGATATTCCCATTCTTTTTGAAAGAGAAACCACACGAAAAAAGGAACCGCTGCGACGCGAAGCATCGTAAGAATATTAGGAATATTAAAAATAACTTTGTTCATTGGGAAACCCAGGTTCCGTTCATATCATACTCGTAAAAAGAATCGATCTTCACCTTTCCGATGGTTCCCGGGATTAAAGAAGCATCGTCCACATAAACGACCTCGTCCATTTCAGGAGCGTCTTGGAGTCTGCGAACCACGGCTTGTCCGTCTTCGATATTGTCCACGATTGCGTCGTAGGTTTTTCCGATTCTGCTCTGGTGAATTTCTTCCAAGATAGAAAGGTGTGCATCTCGGATCATATTGATTCGCATGGATTTTTCTTTTTCGGAAACCGTTTGTTTGAACTCGGCGCCTTTCGTTCCTTCCTGAGGAGAATAGGAAAATAAATTCACTTTCTCGGGTCTTGTCTCTTCGATAAATTTCAGGACCTGATCCACGTCATCCGCGTCTTCGCCCGGATATCCGATGATAAACGAAGTGCGGATTTCCAAACCGGGTTTGACTTCTCTTGCAAGAGAAAACAGATCCTTAAACGTGGAACTGTCACCCGCGCGGTTCATCGCTTTGAGAATTTTGGAAGAGACGTGTTGCAAAGGAGATTCGAGATACGGAGCGATTTTCGGAGTTTCTCCCATCAATCGGATCAGTTTCTCCGTTTTTTTATCCGGATATAGATACAACAATCTGAGAATCTTGAGAGAATCGATTTCGGAAACCTTGCGCACCATATCGAGAAGGACTTCGGAATCTCTTCCGTAATAAACGGTGTCTTGAGAGACCAAACAGATCTCTTTGGCTCCGGCGCGAATCGCACGATCCGTGTCGCGAAGAATATCTTCGATCGGAGATTCTCTAAACTTTCCGCGAAAGGAAGGAATGATGCAAAAAGAACAACCTCGGTTACAACCGTCCGAAACTTTTACATAGGCATAGGGTTTGGAATAATTTTCGATTCCGACGGAAAGTTTGAGTCTTTCCAAAATGTCTTCGTTGAATTCTAATTTGGGAGGAGAAAGATCCGGAAACGTATCTCTAAGAATCTGTCCTGCCTGAGAATACTTTCCTGTTCCGAAAAACAGATCCACTTCCGGAATTTCGGCGCTGATATTGTCCGGATAACGTTCCGCAAAACAACCCACTACTACGAGTTTTTGGTGATTTTGCTTTTTTACCTGCGCCGCGGAAAGAATGGTCTGAATCGTTTCCTCGGTTGCCGACTGAATGAAGGTGCAGGTATTGATAAAATGAAAATCAGATTCTTCCGGAACGATAGCGGGAACAAATCCCTCTTCCAGAAGAGAATGATGCATGCTCATGGAGTCCGCGGTGTTTTTCGGACATCCTAAGGTGGTGATGTAGAATTTCTTTTCCAAGAAATTCTATTCTCCCAACTCCCTGATGATGGACTGAGTACTATCATAGGGGTTTTGAGTTTTCACGAATATTTTTTTTACGAGTTTTCCGGGACGACCCAATGTAATTTTCGGTTTTCCGTTCTGAATCATTTCCACCGCGGAACCGTCTCCGACTTTCAACTCAAGACGATCCTTTGCTTCAAGACTTCGGTTTTCACCCGCCTGCACGAGACCTCTGAATCCCATCTGACCGTCGATGATAAACTCAGCATAACTCGCCTTGTTAAAAAACAAGGTGACTTGGATCGGAACATCGCCTAACGTCTTGGTCGTATCCACTGTACTTTCTTGTTTTTGTTCTTCATCACTCAAAGTGACAAGAACCTTGGCGGAATTTTCGGTCACGGCCTGCGTGATGATTCTCACGTTGCGTCTAAGACTTGAAATTTCGGGAATCGTATAACTCAGAACTTTTTCCTGTCCTTCGGTCAGACGAAATTTATAAACGGTAAGTTCGGGATATACATTGAACGCGAGAACTGCGGTATTTAAAGCCCCGCCTTTTTCCACCGAGTCGATGAACAGTTTACACTGCTGATTACTCACTGAAAAACTCACTCCTTTGTCCGGGGTAAGAATGAACGACTCGCTTCGGTTGTCGGGAATGGATCTGGATAAGAAGTCGATATTTTCCGGAATATCCAACTTTTTACCGGATTCTTCCACAGCGTCGTCGCCCGATGAGGAATCCGTAAAACTATCGATGATCAAATATGCAGAAATCAGAATGATCAATACGGATGCAATCGTAAGAATTTTGTTCTTATCCACGTTGATCTTGGAATAATACGAGGTGGTCGGACGAGTCAGTTCTTCCAAAGGAGCCTGGGACTCTTCTATTTTTTCACCACGGTAGAGGTTGATCAACTGCCCTGTATCTAGTTTGAGATAACTTCCGTAATTCTTTAAGAATCCCATGGTAAAGGTTTCACCCGGAAACTGGGAATAATCCTCGGTCTCGAGAGCAAGGATGTATTTCACCGAAATGTTTGTTTCTTTTGCAACGTCTTTGACGCTGAGTTTTTTTTCTTCTCTCGCTTCGCGGAGAATCTGCCCTACTCTTTTCTGATTCAAAGTTTCGCTCCTTCTCGGACTGTTTTATTGTTCCGACACAAGAGGGTTATTTACAATTTTTGCGTTTCCGCTGATATGAAAATTAAATTGTCCGTCTTCCAGATCGGGATTGGTTTCTATATTCGAAAATTCGATTGTTGTTTCTTTTCCTCTTCCGTCGCTCGCAACGGCTTTTTGGATAAAGTAAGTCTGTGCATCCACATAAAGAAGCATGGTTTCAAATCCGCCGACCTTTTCTCTTTGTTCCAAATTGAGAACAAAGTATTTGCGATTGTCTTTTGGAGAAACCTGAGGTTGTTCGATGGAATCGAATTTATAATGATACTTTCTAAAAATACGGGAAAGTCCTTCGTCCGTAAAACTGGAAAAGATAGGTCCTGATTTATTCGACTTATTGAGTGTAAGATCCTGTTTTCCAACGGCGTTTAGACGGGAGATATAGATATACAAAGTCTTTCCGTCGGATACGATCTCGTCACCGGAAGGATCGCTGAATTGATAACGGATTCTTCCACCTTTTTTGTAAAGACAGACCCCTCTCATGTTTTTACTTTTTTTGTTGGAAACCGTCTGGATCTGAAAATTGGCTTTGTAGGAAGTGAGATCGCTAAATTTCTTTTTTATCTGCTTTACCACTTCGGAAGGAGAATTCCAGTTATGGGACGGCTGCGCCCAGAGAGAGGATTCTACGGTTAAGAATAGAATGCAAAAAGAGAGAATGATTGTTTTTTTCATGAGAAAAACCGGATCTCCCGGGATTTTTTTTACTAGCTTCGGACGCATTGGGAACCTTGTCACTTTCTAAAATTTGGGAGGGCACCGTTCCGTCGAATTTCGACACAACCAGGGATTTTTCCCCTACTCAGATAGACGCTTGGGTAGGCGGAAGGGAAGGAGGGCGAAGATTCCCGCTCCGTTTGACAATCATCACCCACCCCCAAGGAATCGTAGCTCGAATTTCGAAACAGAACCCGTCGGGTTGAACTCAGTTTTTACAACTCTCCCTACGGGGATGGTTTCGGGTTCATGCCGTTTTACGTAGAAAACAAAACGACCAAAAGATAGCGACGCACAATCAATGGCTCCAAATGCAACGGGAATGGCAGGTTGCTTCGTAACTTCTTTGTCTCTGGCACGGTAATTTACTCTGAAAAACAAATTTTGTTAGAGTTCCCACAGCCTGCTGGAAAACGAAGTTTTCGAATTGACCGCAGCCGAAAATCAGCCTCGGAAAAGTTTTTTTTCATCCAATTTTTTTTCGAATCAAACGATTCTCCTGCGCCTCGTCGAAGAACCGTAACGGGTATGGGAATATTGTTGCTCAATGAAAATCAGACCATTCAATCCCGCCTGCAGGGAAACAAAACAACCGTGGTTACCTTACTTATTTCGGAACACACCCTACTTCGGTATTCGGAAAAAGAGAAAAAGACTCTTCCTAAAAGAATTCCAAATCTTTTAAAACGATACGGAAAGTTTTTAACTTCAACAAGGCGATTGGGAGACAAAGCGGAAACGATTTTGTATCAGCGGAGCCCAGGTGAGAGGAAAATGAGGAAAATCAATGCTCGAATTGGTATGGGAAGTTGGGTCTTATTAGGCGCCTTAGCCCAAGCCCATGGGGTTTCTCGCTGCTTTCTTTTCAATTATCTTCTGTATCTGGAAGAGGTCGAGCTCGGAAATTCTATCGTGCATACGATGAACGAAGGAGCTCCTACATTTCATCGGGATTACAGATATATCCTCCACCTCGATCTCCTAAACAACAGAATCACCAGAGAACTAAAATGCGATCCAAGAGACACATTTTATGTTTTAGATTATCGAAATTGGTTTCATCATTAACCCATTACAAAACAAAAAGCAAATTCAAAACGAAAGACCTTCGTCTATCAAAAAACAGGTTCCAGGATTTTCACAAAACGATTTCCCGGAGAAAAGAAATTCAATCTCACTCCGTAATTGCAAAAGCGTTTGGCTAAGTTCTAATTACTAAAACCTCAACCCGCTCTTAAAATCTCTCTTCCTTTCGATCCGATCTGAGCACTGACATATCCTCGTTCTTCCATGAGCTCCATAAGACGAGCGGCCTTGTTGTATCCGATCCTCATTCTTCTTTGGAGATAACTCGCGGAAGCTTTTCGATCCAAACGAACGATTTCCCAGGCTTGTTCAAAAAGTTCCTCGTCTTCTTCATCGATCGAAGAATTTTCCGGTTCCTCATCCAAATCAAAATCCACATAGGATGGTTTGCCGAACTTCCGCGCTTCCTCAACGATTCTTTCGATTTCTTCTTCGGAAACATAAGGAGATTGAATTCTCACAAGATCCGCCGCGGTCGGAGACTTGTAGAGAAAGTCACCTTTTCCGAGCAGCGATTCCGCTCCGTTTTGATCCAAGATGATCTTAGAATCCGTTTTCTGAGCCACGTGAAATGCCATACGCGCAGGACAGTTCGCCTTAATCAAACCTGTGATCACATCCACAGAAGGACGTTGTGTCGCCATGATGAGATGAATTCCTACCGCACGAGATTTCTGAGTGATCCGAGTGATCGCGTCTTCCAAATCTTTTCCAGAAACCATCATGAGATCCGCAAGCTCGTCTATAAAGATCACGATATACGGCATTTTCTTATAACCCTCTCTGTACGCGCCCTGTTCCACCTTTTCGTTATAGGTTTTGAAATCGCGACATTTGAGTTTGGAAACGGAATGATATCGTGCTTCCATTTCCTGGATCGCCCAAGCAAGCGCGCGGGTCGCTTTTTTCGGATCCGTAATGACCGGCATCAAAAGATGCGGAATATCTTCGTAAAGAGTGAGTTCCACCATCTTCGGATCGATCATGATAAAACGAACCTCTTCCGGGGAAAGATGAACCACAAGAGAGGAAATCATCGAATTTAAACAAACCGATTTACCGGAACCGGTGGTTCCGGCGACAAGTAAGTGCGGAAGTTTGTTCAAGTCAATGCTGACTAACGTTCCAGAAATATCCTTTCCGATCAAAATCGAAAGATCCTTCTTTGGTCTCAGACTTAAATTTTGATGAAGAATATCACCGAGATATACGTCCTCTCGAATCGTGTTTGGCACCTCGATCCCGATCGTGGACTTTCCTGGAATCGGCGCCACAATCCGAATATTTTTAACCGCAAGATAAAGACGAAGTTCGTCCGCAAGAGAAGTGATTCTTCCCAACTTCACCCCCGGAGGAGGGGTGAGCTCATAACGCGTGATGATCGGCCCTCGTTCCATCGAAACCACTTGCGATTCGTATCCGTATTGACGAATGATCTCTTCGATCTTGCGTGCGACCTTATCCGATTCTATCTTAAATAAAGGATCCTGAATTTTGGTCGTAGTCGTTTTCAAGCTTTTCAAAGGAACGTGATAAATGGAACGTTTGGATTTCACTTCGGGAATCAGAGTCACAGGAGGAAACGGAAGCGCGGCCTGTTCGATCTTCGATTCTTTTCTTTCCGAAGCTGCGATCGCCTTCGGAGTCTCAACGACTGCGATTACTTCCTCGGAAACGTCATCCGATTCTTCAGAAGTTTCGTCCCATTTTTCTTCGGTTGTTGCAAGATCGAAAGAATCGATCGGATCTTTGGCAAATTCTTCCTCCGCACCATCGGAAAAAATTTCGACTTCTTCGATCCATTCTCCTTTGCCTTCTTGCTTTGAAGAATGAAATTTTTCTTCAAAGGGGGACGGTGCTATGATTCCGGAAGATTCGTTTTTTCTCTGTAGACTAGAAGAATCGGAAGTTCTAAAATCGATGATCTCCCAGTTAGAAGACGTCTCTTGGAATTTTTTTTCATCTTTAATTTTTTCGGAAAGAGTGGAAGAAACGGACGCGAAGCGGAATACCGCACCTTGTTCTTCAAAATTCCCGGCAAATACGCCTTGATTTTGAAAACGAGTTCGGGGGCTATCGGGGATTATCATGGATCCTGAGTTCACTTGCGAAAGAAGATCGGAAAGTCTTCCCTCTTTTCCAAAGGTGGAATGAAGTGCGTTCTGCAATGTGGAAGGTTCGATCCTCCCTTTGGATTTTTTATGCGATGCCATCTGTTGATAAAGCTGTTCGGGAGAATGAGCACCGCTGGAAAGAGAGGAAAACCAAGGAATATCCGAATCTTTTTTTTGAAACTTGTCCACCGCGGATTGAAAGAGCGCGCCCAAACCGTCTCCACCTCTTCCGAGTCCGGTCTGAAATCCTTCTCTGTATTTTGCACCCGCGGTTCCTAAAATTCTCCCTAAAAAATGAAGAGGAGATTCGTTGAGAACAAGGATGAGTCCGTAAAAATAAAACACGAGATGAATGATGATTTTTCCTGTGGATCCGAAGATAAATTCCAGTCCGTTGGAAAGCAACTGACCTACAAGTCCTCCTTGCGAAGCGAACGGAATCGTGGAAACATGACCTGTCACCTGAAGAGTTACTGTGAAACAAAATAAAAAAACGGGCACTGAAAAAAGTCTGTTCGTGAGATCAAATTCTTCTTTGATCAAACGTAAGGAGCCAAGTCCGATCGCAAATAGTCCGGGCAAAAAAGACGCCGCTCCGAACATAAAAAACATTCCGTAAGAAAGATAAAATCCAAGCCTTCCAAAAAAATTGCGTTGAATTCCTTGATCGCCCGCATCAAAGGACCCCAAGGAAAGGGTCAGAAAAATTCCGGAAAAGAGTAAAACATAGGGAACAATCTTTTTCCCATTCTGCAAGCTCCAGGCAGGTTTGATTTCTTTGGATTCCATGCTATTTGTATCGGAAAGGGGCCGGAAAAAGAAAAGAGACAGAATTTGATTTTTTGGTAAGAGAAGGATCGAGCACAAATTCCGCTGTAGTTTTCCGATTTTTGTATGAGTTCCTACATTTGAGAAAATTCGAATTCCACTGTAGTTTTCCGATTTTTGTATGAGTTCCTACATTTGAGAAAATTCGAATTCCACTGTAGTTTTCCGATTTTTGTATGAGTTCCTACATTTGAGAAAATTCGAATTCCACTGTAGTTTTCCGATTTTTGTATGAGTTCCTACTTTTGAGAAAATTCAAATTCCACTGTAGTTTTCCGATTTTTGTATGAGTTTCTACATTTGAGAAAATTCAAATTCCGCTGTAGTTTTCCGATTTTTGTATGAGTTCCTACATTTGAGAAAATTCAAATTCCTCTGTAGTTTTCCGATTTTTGTATGAGTTCCTACTTTTGAGAAAATTCAAATTCCGCTGTAGTTTTCCGATTTTTGTATGAGTTCCTACATTTGAGAAAATTCGAATTCCGCTGTAGTTTTCCGATTTTTGTATGAATTCCTACATTTGAGAAAATTCGAATTCCACTGTAGTTTTCCGATTTTTGTATGAGTTCCTACATTTGAGAAAATTCAAATTCCGCTGTAGTTTTCCGATTTTTGTATGAGTTCCTACATTTGAGAAAATTCAAATTCCGCTGTAGTTTTCCGATTTTTGTATGAGTTCCTACATTTGAGAAAATTCGAATTCCGCTGTAGTTTTCCGATTTTTGTATGAGTTCCTACATTTGAGAAAATTCGAATTCCGCTGTAGTTTTCCGATTTTTGTATGAGTTCCTACATTTTCGGAGAAATCATAGTTTACTCAAGGACCCGCGAAGAAACTGAAAAGACTCACGTTTCGAAATGCAGGTGACGTCCCCACCCGAACACTACTGAATTCGCATGTCGGAAGAAAACGACATTGTGATTGCAACTTAAGATCCAATCGCATCTCATTGGATTTGAAAATATGGATCGATTCAGGAGAGATTTCATGACTCACTTTTTAAGACGTGTCGCATTCTTAATCCTAATTTCCATTTCTCAGTTGGATTGTAAAAAACCGTCCTTGGTTTCCTTTGAAGAAAACGGTTTTTACGGATTCAAGGATACAAAAGGGAAAATCATCATCACCCCTCAGTATGAGGTTGTGAACGATTTTAACGAAAAGGGGGTAGCATTCGCCTTTGGAAAAGAAGGTTGGATTTGTATCGATTCCGATAACAAAAATTTATTGAATTCTTTTGCATTTGATAATGGTCCGGACATCCCTTCCGATGGAATGTCTCGATACGCAGAAAACGGCAAAATCGGATTTCATGATTCTGCGTGTAAAAAAATCATCGAAGCGAAGTATGATTTTGCCTATCCTTTTGAAAACGGATTTTCCATCGTTTGTAACGGATGTACTTCGATAAAAACCGGAGAACATTCCGAGATACAAGGTGGAAATTACGGAGTAATCGACCAAAAAGGAAAAACAATCGTTGAAATCGAATATGATTCGATTCTATCCATTGATCCGGGTGAAAAAATCATAGAAGTGATCAAAGCTGGCATAAAAAAACAAATCAATATCCCATAATCTGAAAGTTTAAACCGTATGTTTTACTTCGGATTGCGATCAAAATAGAAGCGAATCGGTGACAAAAAAAAATTACGATCATTCGACACTTTCTGAAATTCTAAAGAATATTAAAAAAAACGTTTTTGATCCTTGTGAAATTCAACTCGTCAACCTCAAAATGGAAGAGGAAAGTTTAGAATACGGTGCTTGTAATTTTGAAATTAAAACTTTAAAGATAACATTTCGGATTTCCAAAATCACCCCCACCAAAATTGGTCAATTTGTCACTTTATGGAAACGAAACAAAAATGGAATCATTCAACCTTTTGACGTTCGGGACAACGTAGATTACTTTATCATCTGTGCAAACGATAGAAACCGTTGCGGGTATTTCGTATTTCCTAAAAACGTTTTGTATCAAAGGGGAATTCTATCCGGAAAAAAGGAAGGGAAACGAGGATTTCGAATTTATCCGTCTTGGGATATTCCTACAAATAAACAAGCGCAAAGAACTCAGGAGTGGCAATTGGAATATTTTTTAGAACGGAATCCGGACAAACCAATCGATATTCGACGAGTAAAATCGTTTTTCAATTTTGAAAAATTAAATTCGTCTCCCATATAAAGATCGAAACATCGGAGCGTTCAATTCACAAACGAAACAAATTCGTTTTGATCATTGTTTTACGATTCCTTCCGTTCTCAGTTCAAACACATTTGCCAACAACTCATACGATCGAATTCTATCCCCAAAATCATACGTGATCGTAGTCACTACGACTTCATCCACTTCGTGCTCTTCCGAAAGTTTTAGAATTTTCTCTTTCACTTTGTCCGGGGTTCCTAAAACCATTCTTTTCCGATTTTGTGCGATGATCGCTTTTTCCGATTCGGTATAAAAACGACGAGTCACCTCTTTGAAAGAAAGGATTCCTTCGTTGATCCCTTTACCGCTGTTCAGAAATTGCCAATCCATAACGGCTTTCAACTCATCTACTTTTTCTTCAGTCTCCGCGCACAAAACAAAAATGCCAAGACTCGCTTGCGGATATCCCAAAGTTTCGGAGGGACGAAAGCGATCCTTATAACTCTTCACAACACTCGGCCCGCCGAGAGGATTGATAAAATGTGCAAAAGAGAGAGCGAGTCCGAAATGAGCGGCAAGCAAGCCGCTCTCTCCACTTGATGTCAAAACCCATAATTCCGGAACTGTCTCTGCGGCTGGAATCGCTCTTATTTTTGTCTGAATCGAATCCGGTTCCGCAGTATCCGTTAGAAAACACTGCAAGTCCAAGAGCTGTTGTTCAAAATCGTTTCGTACAAACTGCGCTCCCGGATTCAAAATGGAAGCGGTAAGACGATCGCTTCCAGAGGCGCGACCGAGTCCTAAATCGATTCTTCCCGGAAAGAGAGTTTCCAACATCCTAAAATTCTCTGCAACCTTGAGAGAACTGTGATTGGGTAACATCACACCGCCGGCGCCCACTCGGATCCGATTCGTTTGCCCTGCAAGATGCGAAATCAAAACTTCCGGAGTGGATCCTGCGAGCCCGGCTATATTATGATGTTCTGATACCCAAAATCGCGTAAATCCCAGTCGATCCGCTGTCTTTGCGAGTTCCACGGTTTCCTGAATTGCCTGTCTTGCAGTTCCGCAGCTTCGAACAGGCGATTGATCTAAAACGCTTAACTTCATATTTAGAAAGCCGACTTCACTACCCCTCCGTCCACACGAAGAGCTGCACCGTTTGTTCCGGAAGAAAGAGGACTGGATAAATACGTAACTATATTTGCGACCTCTTCCACACTCGCAAATCTTTGCAAAAGAGAAGTGGGACGCGCAGTTTGAAAAAACTCTTTTTCGATCGTCTCTGTCGAAACTTTTTTATTGGCTGCAAGATCTTCCAAAAATCCGTCCACTCCCTCCGAACGAGTCGGTCCGGGTAACACCGAGTTCACGGTCACGTTAGTCCCCTTTGTCAGTTCCGCAAGTCCTCGAGCAAGAGAGATTTGAGCGCTTTTGGTAACGCCGTAATGGATCATTTCTTCAGGAATCTGAATCCCGGATTCACTTGAGATAAAAAGAATTCTTCCCCAGTTTTGGCCGAGCATCCGCGGAAGATAGAATCTGGAAAGCCTGACACCGCTCAGCAAATTGACTTCAAAAAATCGAAACCAATCTTCATCCGGAATCTCCGCAAAGTCTTTGGGCTCGAAAATTCCCACGTTATTGATCAAAATATCTACGTGTTGAATTTTAGATCGAATCAATTCAACTTCTTCTTTTTTCGTAAAGTCCGCGGCCACACCGTGCACCTTTGCATTTGGCACCGCTTTAGTGAGTAGTTTTAGAGAATCCTCGACTCTCTCGGCACTTCTTCCATTGATCCAAACAGCAGCTCCTTCTTTCAAAAGCTGTCTTGCAATTTCAAAACCGATTCCCGCAGTCGAGCCCGTTACAAGCGCAACCTTTCCCTTCAGACCAGTATCCATATTTTCCGCAAACTCCCGATATCTTTGCTCTTTAGACCGAACTAATTTGAATCTGTAATTATTTTAATTTCAAATATTCGGCGAGCAAGCAGAAAAAATTGAATCATTTCTTTCATTCTGTAAGAAATGTGTTTTCTCTTTTTTTATTCTTATTTGGTTACGTCTAAGTTCATGAAGAATTTGGAATGTGTTTTGAATTAGTGATCCAAAGTCAAAACCAAAACGGTGCGCAATCCCTTTCAAATCATTTTGATTTCACACAAAACAGCCGCTCATTTGCAAACACAAAAGTGGTTGCGATTTTCGTAAATTATAGAACGGGTAAATTGATTTTGAATAAGAAAATAAAATCGATGATCTTAAACGCGGAAAGTTAACAATATAAATTTTATGTAAAGAGACGAATCGATTCAACCTATGTTTCTTCTTCAAAATTAGATTTGATGAAAGAATTTTTTAGAAACGAATGCCAGAGAGCGGAATAAAATTCGTGGTGTCATATCGGCAAAATCCAAGATTCTACCATGATTTCTCTGTATAACCCAAAATTCAAAAACATAGAATCTTGAGTTATACGCAAAATACGAGCCGATCAAACGTTAGACACCCGTCGACCCGAAACCGCCGGCGCCTCTTGCGGTCTGATCTTCGAACTCCGAAACGATCTCCCATTCCGCATACCAGGTTTTACGGATCAACAACTGAGCGATTCTCATTCCGTGTTCTATGACAAAAGGAGAATCTCCGAGATTGAACAGAGGAATCATCAGTTCACCTCTATAATCGCTATCGATTGTTCCCGGAGAGTTCGGAATCAGAATTCGATTTTTTGTGGAGAATCCGGATCTGGGTCTGATTTCAAAATGATATTCTTGAGGAATCGAAAAAGAAAGCCCTGTGGGGACGAGAATCACTTTGCCAGGTTCCAGAATCAGATTCTGATCCAGACAGGAATGGACGTCGTAACCGGCCGAATGAATCGTTTGTAATACCGGAAGTTCTGCGTTTGATTTGAGTTTTTTGACTGAGATTTTCATAAAATGGAATGATTCCATTCTTTTGGAGGACCTGATTTTTGCCTTCGAAAAAGTGAAGGGCATTTTTAAAAAACCACATCCATTAAGAATGGCGAGAATCGAGATTTCATTGCTCTCACGAACGATTGCGAAAATGATTTGCTTTCACTCCTTAAAAAATACGAATTGATCTGTGAATAATCTTAAAACAACGATTTTGACCGGATCTTTTTTTATCTGCTTTGCAATTCTGTTTCAATTGAATGCGAACCCAACGTTAGGGAAATGTGAAGTGTTTCCTGCAAACAATATCTGGAACACCCCCATAGACAAACTACCCGTTCATTCTCTTTCCAAGGCATACGTCCAGAGCATCGGCGCACAAAAAAAACTCAAAGCCGATTTTGGATCCGGACTTTGGGAAGGAAGTCCCATAGGAATTCCATTTACCTTAAAAACGGGCTCTCCTGTTTCCGTAAAGTTTGAATACGCGGAGGAAAGCGATCCGGGACCGTATCCGATTCCTGCAAATCCCCCGATTGAAGGTGGTGAAACAAGCGATGGAGATCGTCACGTTCTTGTCCTGGATGAAAAAACTTGTAAACTCTATGAATTGTATTCCGCACGAAAAAAAGGAAACGCTTGGACTGCGGGCTCGGGTGCGATCTTTGATCTAAAATCCAATGAGATTCGTCCGGCAAACTGGACTTCGGCAGACGCCGCGGGTTTGCCGATCTTACCCGGCCTGGTCCGTTACGAAGAAGTTGCCGCCGGAGAAATTACACACGCGATCCGTTTTACAGCGCGTCGGACTCAAAAAGCATACGTATGGCCGGCGAGACACTACGCTTCTAAGATCACCGATAAAAATGTTCCTCCCATGGGAATGCGTTTTCGTTTAAAGGCAAACTTTAACATCGAAGGTTTTAGCAAAGAGAATCAGGTGATCTTACGCGCCCTCAAAAAATACGGAATGATCCTCGCAGACAACGGCTCTGATTGGTTTCTCTCCGGCGTGCCCGATGAAAAGTGGAACAACGACCTGCTTCACAAATTAGGAAAGATCACCGGAGATCAGTTTGAAGCAGTGAATTCAGAAAGTTTAATAGTATCTCCCGATTCTGGAGAAGCGCGTCAGAATTAGAATTTTTGTTTTTCCATTGTGCCCCCGTTTTCGCTTTAAAAAAAGCTATGCGGGGAACCCGAGAGTCTAAGAATTTTCAATGTTCAAAACCTAAAGACAAATCCTTAAATTAAACTGTGTTCCGACAAATGTCTTTTTGAAAAATGCTTGAATTCGGGGCTTCAAGTCCGGTCCAGAATAAAATACGGCACAATTCCAAATAACTCAAAGATATCAAACGACCTTTTTACAAATCGCAAAACGTGAATTCGAAGTCGCGTTTGCAAAAAATGCGCAGCCCTTCTGGTTTAGAATCCTAAAATACGTTTTGTTGGCTCTCTTGTATCGGTTCTATGGGAACGCGATTGGTTTTGGCCAATCACGTTTTCGTTGATCTTTCTCTCAATTTCTATCCATTTCCAGTATCGATATAAAACACAGGGTTGGACAAAAAGTTACGGATTGCGGAAACAGGACAAACACGAGCGTGGTTAAGAATCGGATCATTGACCTTCTCTCGGTTGACGATTGAATTCATCCGTAGTTCCTGTATTCCGTTTGCCGAGTAAAAACAATACGATGCCGAAGATCATTCCACTCAATAACCCGCCAAGATGCGCTGCGTTATCGATTCCTCCAAACAATCCCCAAACTAAGTTGATAGCGATAAAGGTTCCGATAAAAGTCAGAACGCTTTTTTTATCTTCTTTTGGAAATGCATCCGTTAACAAAAGGCCTAAGATTGCACCGTAAAGTCCAAAAATCGCGCCGGAGGCACCGATACTAATCGTATTAGAATACCATGTAATACTCGCAAGACTTCCGCAAAGCCCCGAAAGGAAATAGAGAATTAAAAATCGAATTCGCCCAAGAACTGGTTCTACAAAAATGGCCGCGATCACAAGACCAAATCCATTTAAAAATAAATGTAAAATTCCGGAATGAACAAACATGCTCGTCAAAAGTCTCCACCATTGACCGCCCCATGTTTCCATCCTTCGATTAGCGCCCCACTCCAAAAGTTGGTCCCCTTCCGGATAAAAGATATGAACTCCAGCGAATATCATTACAAGAAAAACAAGAAGATTCAAATTTAATAAAAAAGAGGCGATTGCATGATCTCCCCGAGGAATCAGATATTTAAGAACTTCGATCAGCTCGTCCTCTTTTTTTCCCGGTGGGAACTCCATCCTTTTATCTTCGCGAATGCCTGGAAATACTAAGGAAAACAAAAGCAGAGAAAAACCGATTCCAAAAAACCCGAACAACCACGCGAGTGTGTTTTCATTTTTATCCTCAAAACGCTCCTGAATCGGCTCGAGAACGATATAATCTTCATCCGTTTTTTTTGGAATCCGAGTTTCGATCGCTTTAAAAAAATGTATTTTATCATCCGAAGTTGCGGTGCGTTCGAAATGATCCAAAGAATGATAATCATACGAGTTTATTCTTTCAATACATTCGTTATAAAAGATAGAATATTGTTTCTCTTTCTCTTCGTCGCTAATGCGATTGCTGATCTCTTTTTTAAATTTAATACCGTACCAATATTTCGGATTTTCATTTTGAGGAATTTGAGTTCCCGTCAGAAAAGGAATTCCAAAAAATAATTTAAAATTTAGATTTTCATTATACTTTCCGGTCACCTGAAAATTCGAATAGACGCCCGCACGGGACGGATCGACGAAAAAGTTCCCGAGTTTATAATAACGGGCCTTGGGAACCTTTTCCAATTGTTGAATTTCGGAGATAATTTCCAATTTTCCGAACGCAGTCGTCAAATAACTTTGAGAGGTCATGAGTGAAACACTAATTGTAAGCGCGGAGATACATTGAAGAAAAAAGGGGCCGTTTCCATCTTCGTTCTTAAAGCGTAAAATTCGAAGTTTAGGTCGAAGCCAAATCAAAACCGGCAACCAAGGGATCGCCATCGGCAAAACGAAATTCCAGATTTCTTCATTGATATCAACCGCTTCATACCGAATCGTAAGCAGCCAGCGTAAAGATAAAAATCCGATCAATGATAAAACGTAGATCGATAAAAAGACCGGCAATATTTGTCTCAGTTTGGTCAGATAAAGCTTCATAGGATCCCTTCCCATATAATCATCCCGAAAACGATGACTATCTTTTTTATAAGAAATCAAAAATCTTTTATTCCACGCATTTTAAAAATCAGGCACAAAATGGGGACATCCGCAATATTCGAAATCACATTCTAAAAATACGATATACCTTTTACAAAACGTTTCTACAAAGAAAACAATTTCCGAACCGCTTTTTCTTCCTTAGCGCCCAAATTTCCCAAAGCGGAAAGATGGAGTTTTGGAATTCCAAAAACAGATCTTGCAAACTGATTGAGATCGTCCAGCGTGATAGAATAGATCTCGTTCACCCTTTCTTCGTAAGTATAATTTCTTCCGTAGTAAAGCTCCATCAGAGCGATCGTGCTCATCCGGGATTCGGTTTGTTCGTAGCTGATGGAAAGAGTGCCCTCGTGATTGGTCTGGGCGTCTCTGAGTTCTTGTTCGGTAATCCCGCGGTCCAGGATGGATTTGAGTTCGTCGGAGATCGTTTCCATGCAAGTGACGAACTTATCCTTGGAAGTGGAACAAACGATGCTGTTGATTCCCACATCCGCGTAAGAGGATGGATAGGCAGTGATCTGATAACAAAGTCCCTTTTCTTCGCGGACCTTTTGAAACAACCGCGAGGAGGTTCCGCCACCCAGGATATGAGTAAACAAACTTGCTTTCGACGCGTTGTGGAATTCTCTTTCAAACCCGTCTCCACCTAAGATAAAATAAACCTGTTCTAACTTTTTCTTTTTAGGAAAGTATCCCCATTTCTTTTTGGGAAAAATCAGACCGTTTCCGTCCTTCTTTTTTTTTCTGGGCTTGTTGAAATATTTCCCAACTAAAGAAAAAATCTCGTCCGGTTCGAAATTTCCGGAAAGAGAGATAAACATATTTTCGGTGTGATAATACGTATCATAAAATTCTAATAAACTCTTATGACTCACACCGCCGATGGATTCACGGGTTCCGATGATATCCCGACCCAAAGGATTCTTTGGAAAAAAGTTTTGATAATAAAAATCGTGAATATAATCTTCGGGAGAATCTTCGTAACCTTGGAGTTCCTCCAGGATCACACCCGCTTCGTTTTCGATATCCGATTGTTTGAGCAAGGGCTGGTAGATCATTTCGGATAACAATTCCAATCCGAGCCCCAGATGTTTTCCTGCTACCGTTACGTGAAAGTATGTGTATTCTCTGGAAGTCGCCGCGTTTGTAAAACCGCCGACCCTTTCAATGTCTTCGGCTTGTTGTTTTGCTGTCCGTTTCTCCGTATCCTTAAAAAGCATATGCTCGAGAAAATGACAGTAACCCGCGTTCTTTGCGGATTCGTGTCTCGAACCGACCCGCACAAAAACACCCGCGGAAACACTGACTGTATGAGGAGCTTTCTGAAAGAGGACTGTGATACCCCCGGGAAGAACGTTTCTATAGACTTGCTGTGAAGGTTCTTGCTCCAAGGGCGTTAAAATGTTAGACCTGTTGTTGTTCTTCTTCGAGGGCGTCTTTTCTGGAAAGATCGATCTTTCCGGTTTTGTCCACGTTGAGAACCTTCACACGAATGATGTCCCCTTCTTTAACGATGTCCTTAACCGAATTGACTCTTTTGAAGTCTATCTTGGAAATATGGCAAAGACCTTCTTTTCCGGGAAGAATTTCGACAAACGCACCGAAGTCGGCGATCCGTTTTACTTTCCCTTCATAGATCTTACCGACTTCCACTTCCGTAAAAAAACCGTCCACCATCTGTGCCGCTTTTTCCGCGGACTCTTGGTTGGAACCGGAAATGGTTACACGGCCGTCGTCTTCAATATAAAGTTCCGCGCCTGTAAGCTCGCTGATTCCACGGACGTTTTTACCGCCCGGACCAATCAGCTCTCCGATTCTATCCTTAGGAATATTTCTTACGATGATTCTAGGAGCAGTTCCGGCTAACGTAGCAGAAGCCTTGGAGATATGTTTCTCCATAATATCAAGAATATGGAATCTACCTTTCTGAGCTTGCGCGAACACACTTTCTAAAACGTCAAAGCTAACTCCGGTAACCTTGAGATCCATTTGGAAGGCGGTGATCCCCTTTCTGGTTCCTGCGATCTTGCAGTCCATATCTCCGAAATGATCCTCCAAACCTGCGATATCGGAAAGCACCGCAAATTTTCCGGAAGAATCGGAGAAAAGCCCCATCGCGATTCCGGAAACGGAACCTTTGATCGGAACGCCTGCCGCCATCAAAGCCAAGGATCCGGAACAAACCGAAGCCATGGAGCTGGAACCGTTGGATTCTAAAATTTCAGATACAACGCGTATAACGTAAGGGAACTCGTCCGGTTTTGGAAGTACGAGTTTTAACGCCCTTTCCGCCAAGTTCCCGTGACCGATTTCTCTTCTTCCGGGACCGGAAGATCTACGAACCTCTCCCACCGAAAACGCGGGAAAGTTATAATGAAGCATAAAGGACTTTTCTTTTTGTCCTTCCAGTGTTTCGTATCTCTGATTGTCGGACCCGGTTCCGAGAGTAACAACTCCCAAGGATTGAGTTTGACCTCTGGTAAATACGGAGGATCCGTGAGGACCTGGGAGAGGGTTGATTTCGACTGAGATCTGACGAATTTCGTCTAACTTTCTTCCGTCAAAACGAGTTCCGTTTGTAAGAACCTGTTCGCGAACGATTTCGTATTCCAATTCGTGAAGATAGGCTTTGATGTCCTTGATTTTGTCCGATTCTTCCACCGTTTGTTTAAAGAATTCTACGGTTTCTTTGTTAACATTAGAAATTTCTTTAGTACGAGACGTCTTATCGGGAGTTTGATTGGCCGCAGTCAGTTTTGCAAACGCGTATTCTTTTACTTTTGCAAGAAGTTCGGTATCTTTCGCCCTGAGTTTAACTTCTCTTTTTACAACGCCGATTTTTTTAGCAAATTCTTCCTGAAGAGTTACGAACTCGGCGATGTATTTTTGAGCGAAACGAAGAGCCGCGAGCATCTCATCATTGCTGAGTTCTTTCGCTTCCCCTTCGATCATTACGATATGAGTTTTGGTTCCGGCCACTACCAGATCCAAATCCGAATTTAAGAGTTCTTTGTTGGTTGGGTTGAGGATCAGTTCTCCGTCAACTCTTCCGATTCTCGCGCCCGCGATCGGACCGTTAAACGGAATATCAGAAACGGCTAACGCAGCACTCGCCGCGTTTAACGCGTGTCCTGCAACGGTAACGTCTCCGTCTGCGGAAAGAACCTGCACCTGAAGTTGAACTTCGCAAAAATATCCTTCCGGAAATAAAGGACGGATCGGTCTGTCTATGATTCTTGAAGTGAGAACTTCGTGTTCCGGAGGTTTGGCTTCTCTTTTAAAGTATCCGCCCGGAAAACGACCTACTGAATAGAGTTTCTCGGAATATTCACAAGTCAGAGGAAAAAAGTCTTGTCCTTCTTTTGCATCGTCCGCGGCGCAAACAGTCGCAAGTAAAACAAGATTTCCAGATTTATAAACCACGGAGCCGTGAGCTTGTTTCGCCCAGTTTCCTGTTTCTAAAACGATAGAATCACGGCCATACTGACCGGAAATTGTATGTGTCATATCGGACTCGCTTACTTACGAAGGCCGAGAGTTTCGATCAGTTTTTTATAACGGTCTAGTTCGGTTCTTTTGAGATAATCCAGAAGTTTCTTTCTTTTGCTCACAAGTCTCAGAAGACCTGTTTTAGAATGAAAATCCTTTTTATGAGATTTAAAATGTTCGTTGAGTTCTTTGATTCTTGCATCGATCAGTGCGACTTGCACTTCTGTGGACCCAGTGTCTCCCGCTTTACGGGCAAAATTACTGATAATCGTTTTTTTCTGTTCAGTAGCTATCATATCGTGAATATACCTTTTTACCATTTTTCAGGCAATGAGCCCCCCTTTAAAGCTAATTTTTAGGGAAGACTCTTAAATATTTATAATCGAACTCATGGATCCCATGTTCTTCCTTTTTACACCAGGCGAGAATCTCACCTTCCGGCGAAACAAGCAAAAATTCGATGCCTGGAATCCATTCCAGCTTTAGTTTTTTTCCATTGAGAACACTGCCGACTTCGGTTCCCGGAATTTCCAGGGTGGGAAATTCTAAAATCGCTTCCGGAGGGTGAATTTTAACATTCCCTTCTAAAAGATTCTCATAAGAATCGGCCTGATCCAAGCTTAGTTTTCCGATACTCGTCCGAACCAATTTTTCCAAACGCAAAGGGAATCCGGCAAGATTGGAAATATCCATCACGATCTTTCGAATGTAGGTTCCTGCGGAAACTCGAATCTTAAAAAAGATCGATTGCGATGTAAACGTCCCGAGGTCGTATTGATAGACCCGAATCTTTCGAACCGCAGGGACGAGAGCGACTCCCTCACGAAAAAGATCGGATCTCCTCCGGCCGTTCACCTTCAGAGCGGAAACTTCGGGAGCTTCTTGAAATCCCCAAGTAGGAACTTGAAGAAAGAATTCTTTCAAAGCTTCTTGGTGTTCTTGAAACCAAGTTTCGGTTTGTTCCTGAGGAAGGGATTCTAAAATTTCTCCTTCCTTGTCTCCGGAATCTGTGGATTCTCCCGGTTTTACCCAAGCCTCGTAGGATTTTTCTTTTTCTAAAAATACGCTGGAAAAACTCGTACAACTTCCTATGGGAAGAATCATGAGCCCGCTCGCGGCGCGGTCCAAGGTTCCCGTATGCCCTACTTTTTTTAAGCGAAGTTTTTTACGAGCGGTCACCACAAGATCCGAGGACGTCATCCCTTCGGGTTTGTGGATCAGCAGAAATCCGGATTCAGTCCGGATTTGTGGGTTTTCTGATAAGCCTGAGTGATTCATCCAAACTCTGAATATATTCCTCATCCCAGAGGAATTGCATTCTCGGTGTAATTCTAAGTCCTAACTTTCCAGATAGAGTAGTCTGAAATACGCCGGCAGCGCTGTTCAAACCGGCTAATACCTTTATCTTTTTTTTCTCGGAACTGATCGCGGTTACAAAAACTCGCATATACTTTCCGTCGTCCGTAATTTCCGCCCTGTGAACGGAAACCATATGCACTCGAGGATCTTTTACCTTTCCGGAAAGGATCATCATCGCTACGGTCCGAACCGCCTCCGCTTCGATCTTTTTTCTTCGGATCGGATTCACGGTTCGTTTTTCCTACTACTCAAGCTTCCGCTTGATTACGGTTACGTTATACGCCTCGATGATATCGCCGGATTTAAAATCGTTAAATCCGTCGACTTGGATACCGCATTCGAAACCGGAGAGTACGTCGCTGACATCGTCTTTGACACGTTTTAGGGATTTCAATTTTCCGTCAAACTTGAGAACCCCGTCGCTGATCACGCGCACATTGGCGGATTTCGCGATTTTTCCGGAAGTAACCATACAACCCGCGATATTTCCGACCTTGGAAACCTTGAAAATCTCTCTGATTTCCGCGGTTCCGATGACTTCTTCGATCTTTTCCGGTTCGAGAAGTCCTTCCATCGCGAGTTTGATCTCATCCACAACTTGATAGATGATATTATAATACTTGATTTGAACCTGTTCTTTTTCCGCGAGTGAAATCGTTTTCGGATTCGCTCTGACGTGAAACCCGATGATCAGCGCGTTGGATGCGGATGCAAGCATCACATCCATATCCACGATCGCTCCGGCTCCGGATTGAATCACGTTCAACTTCACTTCTGGAGTCGAAAGTTTTTCCAAGGATTCCTTGATCGCTTCCGCAGATCCTCGAACGTCCGCTTTGATGATTACCTTGAGTTCTTTCAGGGCTCCCTGTTTGATAAACTCGTTCATATTCTCAAGAGTCACTTTCGAAGCGGATCCGGCTGCTGCGCCTGCGTTTCCGATTCTTTCAAACTCGATTCTATGTTGAGAAATATTTCTGGCTTCTTTTTCATCCGCCATAGCGTCAAAAGGAGCTCCCGCATCAGGCACTCCATCGATACCGGTCACCTGTGCCGGGAACGCAGGTCCCGCTTCTTCGATCGCTTGACCCAGATCGTTGTACATTGCCCGCACACGACCGGAGAAAATTCCGGCCACGAACGGATCTCCCACTCTGAGAGTTCCGTTTTGAATCAGAACCGTTGCTACCGATCCACGACCCGGATCCAGTTTGGCTTCGATGATGGTTCCCTTTGCTTTCCGTTTTGGATTCGACTTGAGATCCATCACTTCCGCTTGGAGCAGAATCATTTCTAAAAGTTTATCGATACCGATATTTTCTCTTGCAGAAATTTTTGCATACATCGTCTGCCCGCCCCATTCTTCCGTTTGAAGACCGTGGTTGGCCAATTCCTGCATGATTTTATCCGGATTTGCGGTTGGAAGATCGATCTTGTTGATTGCGACGATGATCGGAACTTCCGCGGCCTTTGCGTGACTGATCGCTTCCAAAGTCTGAGGCATTACTCCGTCGTCCGCTGCAACAACGAGAACTACGATATCGGTTACTTTCGCTCCTCGTGCTCTCATCGAAGTAAACGCTTCGTGACCCGGAGTATCTAAAAATGTAATGAGTCCTCTTGCGGTTCTTACTTGATACGCACCAATATGCTGAGTGATTCCGCCGGATTCGGTATCGATCACGGAGCTGGTCCGAATCGTATCCAATAGTTTTGTCTTACCGTGATCGACGTGACCCATGATGGTAACGACAGGAGGACGATTGATATAATCTTCAGGGCTGTCTTTTTCTTCTTCGATGATCGTTTCTTCGTAAAGAGAAACCACTTTTACCTTACAACCGTATTCATCCGCCAAAAGGCCCGCGGTTTCCGCGTCGATGATATTGTTGATCGTCACCATCATTCCCATTTTCATGAGTTTTCCGATAACGTCCCCCGGTTTCAGGTTCATCTTCTTGGCGAGTTCGCCTACTTGAACATTTTCTAATATGGTGATTTCTTTCGGAACGGAAATCCCGGAAATTCCGACCACCTTGGATTTCTTAAATCTTTGTTTAAAGAATTTTGTATTCTCCGCGCCCGAAAAATCTCTCTTATCGGAGGATGTTTTTTCCTTATCATGACCCTTTTTCTTACTGGCGCCGGCAACTCCTCTCGCTTGAGAAAGTTCCACTTCCGCGGAGGTGATTGGCATCGGGCGACCGCCCGGACCACCGGATCGGTTTCCCGGACCGCTTCCGCCAAATCGATTTCCCGGACCCGCAGGAGGCCCACCCGGACCGCGGTTGCCTTGATAACCGCCGCCCTGTCCTGGACCACGATTTCCCTGATAACCACCACCCTGTCCCGGACCGCCGGGGCCACGATAGCCTCCACCGCCTTGGCCAGGACCACCCGGACCACGATTTCCCTGATAACCGCCACCCTGTCCCGGACCGCCGGGGCCACGATAGCCTCCACCGCCTTGACCAGGACCACCCGGACCGCGATTTCCCTGATAACCGCCACCCGTGCTGGATCGAGGCACCGGCCTGGAAATTGGCCTGGATACAATGATACTAGAATCTTCTTTTTGAAATGGAGACGGAGGATAGGAAGAATCTCCTCCTTGCCCTTGCGGGTCTCTCGGAGGTCTCTGCCCTGAGCCCTGAGCACCGGAATCCTGTCTTCGCGGAAGTTCTTCGGTTCTCACATCTCGTTGAGAAGAAGGTGCCGGACGAACAATCGGCGATTGACCTGAATCCCCTCCTCTTGGTGGAAGCGGAGTGACAGGCTTTGTTGGTGCAGCATCAGCTACAGCGTCTTTTTTAGGAGATGCAGAGGCGGAAGGAGTCGAAGGTGCTTCGTCTCCTTTTTTCTTAATAATCAGCTTCTTGCGTTTGCCCGCGTCCGCTGCGCCCTGGAGCGTTTCCTTGATCGTCTTATTCTTATCTTCCATAATTGATACCCTGGCTTTCCGAAGTCATTTCGATCTCCGGCTCTGAAAACCCCGTAGGGCTTTCAGTTATCCTCCACCCATTCCACTGATTCTCGTAAGAGTTTCAGGATCTGTCCGGCGGTTGTGTGTCCGATTCCTTGCAGTTTTGCCAGATCGTCTTGACTGTATTCGATCAGGGTTTCCAGATCTTTGATACCTTCGCTTTTCAGAATTCCCACGATACGGGCTGAAAGTCCAGGCAGATCCTCGAGAGGAGTAAGGCCTTCCTCCTCGTCTTCTTGCTCATTTTGAGCCTTGGTATCTTCCGCAGGCGAGTAAAAAAGTCTTTCGAGTCTCTCTCTCGCTTCAGGAGAAGCCAATTCTGCGTTATACTGCGCTACGGTTTTAATATCGATTTTATAACCGGCCAACTGCGAAGCAAGCTTCACGTTGGATCCGTTGATTCCGATCGCCAAAGAAAGTTGATCGTCTGGGACTACAACCATGGCTTCTCTACCGGAACCGTCTACCTTGACTTCCACTGGTTTCGCAGGAGAAATCGCATTCGCTATAAACTCGGATGGATCATCCGATGCTTCTACGATGTCGATTCTTTCGTTACCCAATTCTCTAACGATGGATTGGATCCGAACTCCCTTCATCCCCACACAAGCGCCTACCGGATCGATGTCTCCGCGAGTCGCACGAACCACAACCTTGGTTCGGATGGACGGTTGTCTGGCTACGTTTATGATTTCAACAAGTCCGTCGTAGATTTCCGGAATTTCCATTTCGAAAAGTTTACGAACAAAATCTGCGGACGCTCTCGAAAGAGTGATCACCGGAATCGGTTCTCTCGGACGAAGCTCCACTCTTTGTATGATTGCTTTGAGCCTATCCCCGCTGTGATACTTTTCACCCGGGTTCTGTTCTCGGCGAGGCATGATTCCTTCTACTTTCCCGAGGTCGATACTCATCGCGTCTTTTTTCCATCTCTGGAAATATCCGTGAGTAAGTTCTCCCTCTTTCGCCTTATACTCGTTATAGAGAAGTTCCTTCTCCATATCTTTGAGTCTTTGAAAGACCATCTGTTTTGCTTGGCTGGAAATGATTCGAGATAGTTCTACGGGTTTTTCCCGAAAAGAAATGACGGATCCGATTTCTGCGGATGCATCGATCACTTTCGCTTCTTCTAAACTGATCTCAAGCGGCGAGGAAGGGCTTCCTTCCACAACCTTTTTTGCTATTGCGATAACGACGCTGTCTTTGCCCGATGCGAACTCTACCGTAACAGGAGAAGGCGTTTCCGATTCTTCGGATTCTTCCAAACCTTCGAGTCCGGACTTTTTCTTATATGCGGTTATAAGAGAATCACGGATTACTCCCATAACGGCTTCCCTGTCTAGGGATTTGTCCGCACAAAATTGTTGGATCGCTTCCAACAGATTTCCTTCCGATTGTGTCTTCTTAACTGCCATATCAAATACTTACGTAGAGATTCCCTTTCAGTATATCCTTGAGGTTCAGGGTCGTCTGCTTTTTTCCGGCAGATTTTTTTCCCTTCTGGAATTTTTCCAGAATCACCTGATCCCCTTCTCGATCCATTATCCGAAAAATTCCTTCTTGAGGATTCTCTGATTCTCCGGATAGAAAAATCAGACGAACCGGTATCCCCCGGAATCGATCCAGGTCTTCCGGAAGGTCAAGCTTCCTTTCCGCGCCTGCGGAGGAAACTTTAAGAGTATAATCCAGATCCGGTGAGATCCGTTCTAACTCTTCTTTCAGTTTTCTGGAAACTTGCTCACATTCCAGAAGGCTGACTGAACCATACGTATGTTCAAGATTGTCCAAGACGATCTCGATCAACGAGTGGTTAGGCCTTTGGTTGACCTTTAATGAGTACAGCTTAACAGGCAAAAGCAGGATGCCATCCAAAATACTACTGATTTCTTCCCTGCTTACTGTCAAACCCCGGCCTTAGAGAGAAAACTCAAAATCGAATGAATTTTTCCTGATATCCTAATCAAACTATTCAAGTTTAGCTCTCGTGTAAAGTAAAAAAAGCCGCGTATTCCCAAGCGAATGGAAAACATAGGATTATTGCTTGTTTTCCAACGATGAATTGGAATGGTATCGTTACACTCTTAGGTTCAACCAGGTTTTCATGAGAAATCACAAACCAATTGCAAACATTCGATCCGGCAAACGCCTTTTTCATTTTCTACCCTTTGGAACCGCTCTGTTCATTTTTTTGTTTCTGAGTTGTACACGTTTCAAAGTGGATAATTACAATTCTTATTTGTATGGAAGAATCAAGTTAGGCAATACTCTCGCTGACATTCAGGCAAAAATTTTGAACGGAGTTCCGACCAACCTACCTCAAAACATTCCTGTCGTATCCGGAAAAATTTATATTCCCGATTTTGAACAATCTCTTCTCAAAGTATTTTCAACCGACGGTGAAATCAAATTCATCTTAGGAACTCTGAAAGAAAAGATCGGAGATAAGTATAAACTCATTCCCGCAAAAATCGGTAAAATCGGACTCGTCGCGGTCAATAGCGACGAAGAGATCTACATTCAATCCAGGGGCGGTGGCAAAGAAGAACAACCCAAAGTGGATCCGGGAAGCGAAGACATCTTTATAAAAAAAAGCGGATCCTTTGATACGGAATTACGCGAAGTGATTCCCTCTTCCATTCTTCACTATTCGGACACTGGAAAACTATTGAGCACGATTTATGTGGAAGGCACTTCCGGAAACACACCGTTCGGATATATCGAAAGAATGGAAACCGGTGAAGACGATCTTTTATTCGTTTTTCATAAACAAAACGGAGATATGAAACTTTCAATCTACGACAACGGCGTTCTTCTCAAATCGATATCCGCTTCGAATTTTTCGGAAATCGTCGCGGATACGGATGTGGTGCAAAGCAGATTGGAAACGATTCTTCCACATCTGGAGGGAAAATATGCCGTTGCATCTTTTAGTCTTTTTGATAAGAAGAATTCCAGATTCAAATCTCGTAAAATTCTAAAATACGATTTCGAAACAAAAACAGTCACCCAACTCAAAGAGATTCAGGATCCTTCGGAATCCCTCTATTGGATTCTAAAAGACAATAATTTTTTTATCTGGGAAACCGAAACCGAAGAGGAAAGTTCGATTCGTCTGCAGGTTCATGACGACGAAGGAAATCACGTAAACAATATCCGGCTTAACTATCTCCCTCCACGCGGTCTATGGAGAGAAACCTGGATGGATTCCGGGGACGAAATCTATTCGGCGAGGATCAAATCCGGTTATCTGGAAATCCATAAATGGAAATAAAGTTTTCCGAATATTCAGAATCTCTGTTTTATGAAACGGAAAGCAGGAATCTGGATCGGAAAACGATCGAACTCACCGGGATCTCCGGATCCCATCTCATGGGTTTTGCCGCCCTTTCGATCTATCAAAAATACGAAAAAAAATTCACCCAATACGATACGATCCAGATTTTATGCGGATCCGGAAACAACGGAGGGGACGGTCTCGCCCTCGCCTTCTTTTTGATTCAGGCAGGAAAATCCCCTCAAGTCTATCTCAAAGAAGGCAAACTTTCCGAGGAATCGCTCTATTACAAGGGTCTGTTTTTAAAAACGGGAGGAACGATTTTTTCTTTAGAAACTTATTCTCCCACTGAGAGCGGAGAAAAAATTCTGATCGTGGACGCGCTTTTAGGAACCGGATTTCAACCTCCTCTCAAAAACCCGTATGATACAGTAGTTTCCACGATTCAAAAACAAAAAAGTCGGAATCCGGAAAGAATTTTTATTTTGAGTATAGATACCGTATCCGGATTTACGGAAGAATCCAAACTTCCCTTTGAGCCAAACGCGTTAGCCGAAATAGGAATGAAAAAATGGAGAAACCGATTTTTAACGGAAACCGTATCCAAAACCTTTCACAAAATCGGATTTCCGATCGGAAAAAATCCGCAAGAAAACCGCGACTTAAATACGGGAAAAATCCTTTGGAAACAAATTCCCAAAACCGTTTTGAAAAAATGTCTGAAACGAGAAAACGACTCTCATAAATACAAAAACGGCGCTGCGCTTTTGATCGGCGGCTCCGAAGGGATGTCCGGCGCGGTAATCTCTTCGCTCCTCGCCTTTCATCAATTAGGTGGTGGAATTTCACTTTTACTGACCCCTTCCGAGAAAACGGTTCGCAGTGTTTTAAAAAGAGATCCGTCTCTCATGATAGATCAACTCGGCGAAACGTCAAAAATCCTCGCACGTCCGTTTGTAAAAAAAGCGTCAGTGATTTTGATCGGCCCTGGGTTAAAAACGGAAGAATGCCCCGTTGTCGATTTGCCGGAAGAAAAAAATGCGATCTTGGACGCAGGCGCAATCTTGGCGTATAAAAACCATGTGTTGCACGACCGAGTGTTGTTCACTCCGCATACGGGAGAACTCGAAGTTTTATTGGAAACAAAAATCCATTCTGTAGAACAAGGAATTTCTCTTTGCATAAAATATTCCCAAAAGCATCGCGTGAACATTCTGTGGAAACGACATTCTTCTTTTCTAATAGATCCACAAGGTTCTATTTTTCTCTGGAACAAACCCGAGCCAAAATTAGCGGTAATGGGCACCGGAGATTTACTTGCCGGCATATTGGCTTTTTTTCTTTCCAGAGGTTTTGCCATTCCAGAGGCAGTTCAGCTTTCTCACTCTTTATTGACAAGAGCCGCTCGAAAGATAGACGGTTTTTCAACAGCGACCAAAATTCGCAAACGATTGATTCTTTAAACTCAGTTTAGAATTTGCCCGGAAAGATTATAGAAAAAAGTAGGATTACGTTAGATATGGTGTCGTCACCCCTGCGAAACGTGCGCTAAAAATCTTACCGAATTTCAGTTCTTTTAAGTTTATTTTGAAAAATACGTGGATTTAGTGAAAATTCTAATAATAGAAGATTATACATGATAAAGAAAAGCGAGAAAACAGACTAACTTCAGGAAACATTCTTAACTCCAAGAACATCAATATAAATAAATCTAAGAAATCGAAGCGTTTCCAACGCTTTCAATCGGTGAGAACTTTGAAATAAAGTGTAAACCGATAAAATCTAAATTGTGCTACTAATGACCTCGTCTAACATTTTTTACCTTCGGTTGCGATTGCAATTTAATTTTACGCTTCACCGCATTCTTTAATGAATGGAGAAAAAGAGGGATAAACATTTTCATGAATGTTCACAGCGCGTCTCAAAACCCACCGAGCGATCCGTAGAGAGCGAGGTGTTGAGTTTTTCCGAGCAATCCGGAAGAACTCAATGAACGCCTTCCTACGGGTCGGCTTTCAAGAGCGATGTGTTGAGTTTCCCGAGCGATCCGGAAGAACTCAATGAACGCCTTCCTACGGGTCGGCTTTCAAGAGCGAAGGCACTGAGTTTTTCCGAGCGATCCGGAAGAACTCAATGAACGCCTTCCTACGGGTCGGCTTTCAAGAGCGAGGCACTGAGTTTCCCGAGCGATCCGGAAGAACTCAATGAACGCCTTCCTACGGATCGGCTTTCAAGAGCGAGGTGTTGAGTTTCCCGAGCGATCCGGAAGAACTCAATGAACGCCTTCCTACGGGTCGGCTTTCAAGAGCGAGGTGTTGAGTTTCCCGAGCGATCCGGAAGAACTCAATGAACGCCTTCCTACGGGTCGGCCTTCAAGAGCGAGATGTTGAGTTGCCTTTGGGACAAAATCTTATAGCATTTGAGTAAACGTATTTTTAATAAAATTAATTTATATTTTTATAATATTCTATTTTTATAAAAAATTAGCTCTAAATATTTTAAATAAAAGATATCGCCCGAAAAAATTCCGGGCGATGCGAAGTCTTCTGTCGCGGAACTGCTTTATGATCCGAATATCATAATTCTTTGGTCTGAAATTCCCACTTCTAAAGAATTCAATATCTGGAAATCCTCACGCTCGCAGATTGCATGTCTCCTTGTAGGACCTCCACTCGAACGTCGTTGTAATTGAAGGGTTGCGTTCCGATAGGAAGCGTACTCAAGAATAAAGTTTCCGCTTCTTTGTCGATGACACCCAGCCAAGGAATGAGTCGAACTTGGACCCCTTGTACCGGAAGAGCGGATCCTGCGTGGGGATTGTTGTTGAAACCTTGTGGGGTGCGGTATTCCAGAGACAAAACCGGTCCGTTGTGAAGCGAATTGTAATTGGTTCTTCCTAAAGGAACCAAAATCTGTTTCAGCCCGGTAGTTCTGGTTTCTGCCGCCTCCAGAGTAAACGTAGAAACGCTTGATTGGCCTTGATAGGGAAGCGTAATCGTTTGTTCCGGACTCAGGAACTTCTTCAGAGCTTTCATATATACCGGAATGTGGTAGCTGTTGTTTATATCACTTCCCAGGCCAGAATAAGAATCTCCGGTTGGGGAAATTCCTATACATCCGAACAGAGGGTCAAGAGGGTCCGAACCGAGCTTGGTTGAACTTCCGGGACAGAGCGCACTGTTCGCCGCATTCGCAATTCCTAATATTCCGCCGGAATGCATCAATTCCTGAGAAACGAATTGAAAGAGCGATTCCTGACCCTCCTGGTTAGTAAAGAGCTCGCTTGCAGAAGGATTGGAGCTATTCATCGGCATTTCAGGACTAGGGGCGACTAGGAGAATTACGTCGTATTCATTCGGTCGAATTCCAGACTCTCCGATCGCGTCGAACATGATCAAATCTGTGTCGCAGCCGGAGAAGTTGCAGTATTCCTCGGAGTTATTAGGCAATCGAACGTAATTCGATGGAATGAAATCCAGAGTTAGAAATTGAGTTCCGTGGGAAATTTCGTCGATATATTGTGCCAAGCCGAACGAATTGAACCTACCTCCGATACCATTGATCATATCTGCAATTTTTGCAGGTGTCAAATGAGGTGGAGATGTCTCATTGGCCGGTTGTACGGGTAATACCGCGAGTTTGATCTGTTTCGGCTGAGTGTCCGGATATCCGCAATTGACTGGCATATCCAAGCTGACAGTTCTTCTAGGAGATACGTTGCCGGCAAAATCCACCGATTCGATGTCATAGGAATACGTTTTTCCTGGAAATCGTCCAATGAAATCCTTATAATGAAATTGCGGGAATGTGGTGGGAATTCTAGTCGGACCGACTCCGTTTCTGTAGACTCTATATTCCATCAGTCCGCTCGCACCTATGTCCGCTCCTCCCGTGATCGGAATCTGGATCCCTTTATTACACGCATTGAATTGGGAGTCTTGGAAAATTTGAGCATTCGGTGTGGAAGGAGGAGAAGTGTCCGTACAGACACTGGAGCTGCTTGCGGGAAGTTGAAAGGTTTTGGTCAGTTTTTGACTTTCATTTCCGGCCCGATCGACTGCGGACACCGCAAAGGAATAGCTGCTTCCCGCCTGCAAGTCGGTAATTTCGAAGTTTCTCTTTGAGGAAGAAAGTTTTTGGGACTGTCCTTGAGTGACTGATTTTAATATTCCGTTTACGTAAATTGCGTAGTGGTTGAGTCCCGCTTCGTTTGCTGGAACGGGAAACGACCATTGTAGATGAGGCCATTCCATCATTACCTTTTTACAGCCGTAATTTTCCACGGTAAGGGTACCGGTGAAATTCGGAGCCGTGGTATCAGTGGGTGGGACAGACGGAAGGAACCCGGTCATATAGACATCTCTCATTCCCTGATTGATGGAATCTATATCGGATGACTCCGTGCTCCCTGCGGTGAAAATGTATCCGTCGGATCGGATGCTGATTGAATTCAATGTGTCTTCGGTACTACCTCCGAAACCGCCTCTCCAGCGTATTTTACCGTCGGCTAGGTCTACTCTGAGTACAAATCCATCAGTGTTTCCCCCTTGGTTGGGGAAAATGAATCCTCCCGCTTCTGCTTCTCCAGAAACAAATGCATAGTTCGGGTAGAGAGGATCTCTGACGATCGAAGTCGCGATTTCGTCCTTGGAGCTATTTCCTGAAACATTTTGCCACTGTAAAATACCCACAGCCGAGTTGACCTGAGAGATCAATAGGTTGTAGTCTCCTTCAGCAGAATTATACGTTTGACCCACCAGAACGACGCTGTCTCCTTGAGGACCTCCAGAGATGCACGCGATTCCTTTCGCTACGTCCGTGTTTGAAGTGCCGACTCCCAGTTGATTCAGTATTTGGCCGCTTTCGTTGAATCTGGCGAGATACATATTTTTTGAATCGGTGATATTTGGGAATTTCGGAATGTCTGCGGAATTGGTTTCGCCTGCTATATAGTAAGAGAGGCCCAGTTTACAAATTGCCCTGGCCCGGTCTGTACCCGATCCGCCCATCAGTTTGGTCCAAATGACGTTTCCGTTTGCGTCTAGTCTAACGACGAAGGCGTCTAGTCCTGGACGATCTCCGGGGAAAGCACTGGATCCAGAAGTTCCAGCAGCGATGAAACCTCCATCCGCCATTGGCAGGATCGCAGCGAATTCTTCAAAAGAGGTAGAATCTCCGTAGTTCCTTGTCCATAACACGCTTCCTTCTGGAGATAGCTTGACTAAGTAAGCGTTGGCAAAGCTACCGATTTGGGTGGATCCTACCACTACAATGGAACCGTCTGCAAGTACAGTGACTGCGTTTCCGTAGTCATATTGTACGTCTCCGATTAAACGGGTCCATTCTCTATTTCCGGCTGGTCCGAATTTACTGACGTAAACGTCCGGATGCTTGTACTCCCGGTGCACGCACCGGGAGTACAAGCATCCGGGATGTTTCTAGAATCGCTATAACCCACGACCACGACTCCTCCGTCCGGAGTTGGTGAGGTCGCATGAGCTTCGTCTCTTTTGCTACCTCCGTGGGTGCGTTCTTTTAGATCCAAATCGAATGGAGAAAGCCCTACGCCGGGGGAAGCGCTTCTGTTTTTTCCGTCAGTTGAACGTTGGATTTTACTTTGCTTTGAACCACCGATCAGGACAGCGAAAGTAGTTACCTGTTGTTGTATACTATCGATTTGAGCGCAAGAAACCAAATGGACCGAAAAAACTATCGATAGTAAAAGAGTTCCTAGATAATTTAAGCTTCATTTTGTTCCTCATAGAGTTTAATGTCACCGAAATTTCTTTTTAGAAAAAAAAAATATTTCATTTATGTTATTTAATTCAATTATGCGTAATAATATTACTTTGTGTATAAAATCATTCATATTTTTGTAAATTGAAGAGCAAGAAATGAAACGTACTTGCTAAGGAATCAAAGCCTAAAAATCAGGCCTCAGGCTTTCTTTAAAAGAAGTAGAAATTTCTAGGAACTCCTAGAAAATAATTAATTTTTGTATAAAACTTATTTCTATTTATACTTTTAAAAAACGAACGGAAAACTTGTTCTTTGATTTGTGTTTTATTTTCTATGAGTTCCTAGAAATTTTTAAGATCATCTTTCTTGGGTATATGCCAATAAAACAAAGAGACATCTAAATTTTTTTATCTAGGACAATGAAGAAATACTTACGCATGTCCCGGAGTTTCTGGGACCGAAAATGTGGTTTTTCTTACGATGACTACAGGTGTGATTATAATCGGTGCGATCGGTTCTCAGATTTCAGTCCTTGGCTTTCAGGGTAATGCGAGCGTTTCCTTTATTCTCGCCTTTATTGTGTTCTCCTGTTATGCGAGGGAGTTCCCACAAAATTTTGTCGATAAATGTTTTGTTGTAAAGATGAAAGGAAAAGAGGTTTTTGCCAAAGACGGAAAATCTAGGAGTTCCTACTTTTCTACGGGCTGTTTGTTGGTTGGATAAATTAGGATTGAAGAATTGAATTTTTTAAAAACGAGGGAGTTCCCACAAAATTTCTCAGGGAGTTTTTTTGTTTTCATCCAGATCCAATCCGACCCAATCTTTGGAAAAAGAAGTGGACAAACATTTGGGATAAACGTTCAAAACGGAGTCCTTTGGATTGACTCTTCCGAATTTACGATTTTTTTCCTACAACCTTCTTGGCTTCGATGGTCAGTTTTTCTGCGATCAGTCTTCCTCCATCTTGGAATCTGTTTTCTTTTTGGAGGGTTTCGTGGTAAATCGGACATATGAATCCAATTTCCAAAGTGGTTTTAAAAACGATCCGTTTCTCGATTTTATTCTTTGCAATTTCTGTTTCGTCTCTTCTTTTCGCAGACGCAAACGCAAACGAAAAGTTGATTGAAGCGACGTTAGAAGGAGATCCGGATGAAGTTCAAAAAGCTCTCGAAACAGGCACCGATATCAACTTCGCTTATCAAAACGAATCTGAAATCCCAAAAAATTCCATCAGACATAGAGAACAAATTTTAGGAAGAACAGCGTTTGGTCTTGTCTATGACAGACTTTATTTTTATGGAAACGAGGATCGAATTGAATATCAAAAAAAATTCCGTAAAATCGAACAAATTTTAAAGAATGCCGGTGCCAAAATCACGAATCCAAACGAGTTGCTACTGACCGCTTCTTTCACGGGCAATATCGAACAAACTAAGTTTGCCTTAGAAAACGGAGCGGATGTAGATACACACGATTTTTTTTATGTTACCCCGATCCAACGTGCCATTACCTTTCAACACGAACCAATCGTAAATCTCTTACTTCGCAAAGATGCTTCCGTAAATTTGACTCCGCTTCAAAAACAAATCAATAGTTCATCTGTTAAAATTTTATATCCACCTCTTCTTATCGCTTCTTACAAAGGTAACAAAAAAATCGTAATAAAACTCATCCGAGCAGGAGCCAATGTCAATTGGATCGGATTCGATGGAGCTCCTTCTGCTTTGATGATGGCTACAAGGGAAAATCACACTCAGATCGTAAAAATTCTAATCAAGAATGGGGTAAAATTGAAAAACGGTCAAGAGCTTATGAATCTCATTATGGCAATTGCACGTAAAAATCTAGAGCTAACCAAAATCTTCGTAAATGCAGGTACAAATATAAATGCTTATGGCCCTCATGGCATTACACCATTTGTAACAGCAGTTGAATCTGGTTCCATTGAAATTGTAGATTTTCTCTTGAAAAAAGGTGTCGATACAAAAGCTCTTGCACAAGAGGCGATTGAGATAGCCCAAAAAAATAAAGATCAAAAGATGCTCTTGTTTTTGAAAAGCCATGGAATCAAAGAATAATAACTTTTTTAAGCCCTAAAATCCTTTCCAAACATTTGTTTTGCTCTTTCTCCAAAGAAAAAGTTGCAGCGGATCGTTGTTCAATTTTCGCTTTGATTGTGGACAAAGATTCAGAAAAAAGAGTATCGATTTTACGACTCTCTAGAAAAATTTAAAAACATTGGAAACAAGGAGATCCCTGATATGGCCGGTGGTTATCATTCTCGTTCTCCGGAAGAATTTCGAAAATTTTTAGAGGAAAGCCGGGGCAAATCCGGGTCCTCCAAATTTTCAAGAATCCGACTGATCTTTATTCTAAACTTGGTCCTTGTAGTTTTAGTGATCGGGATGGTCGCAAAGACGATGAGTCCGGCAGCGTTTACAGTTCAATCCTCATCTTCTAAAATAAAAATAGAATCGCTCACTCTTTATGTAAAAGCGAGCGGAGACGGCAAGGACGGGTTTCCGACATTCTTTCTATTTATAAAAAATGAAGAAACGTCCAAGATAGTTAGATTCCCTTCCGCCGACTGGAAATTTAAAATTTTTCTCAGCACACAGGAAAGTCTGAGCTGTGTGGAATCGGATTGGGTCGTTCCGGAAAGAGATCTAAAACCCGAAAAGATAGAATTCGCAAGACTGCGATTGAGCGATGAAACGATCGAATCCTTACCACCGGATTGCAAAATCAAAGCACCGCAAGGACCGATCGAAAGAATTTTGAGCAGGTTCCAGTCCAAGACAGGATTGAAGTTAGAAGTTAAAATTTCCAACAAACAGACAGAGCAAACTCTAAAAATCGATTCTTTATAGAGAATATTTTTTTGCGAGAAATCAGTATCAGTAGACCTTAGCAAACGCAAGGGACGTCATGAGTTGCGAACAAAATGAGTGGACTGACTTTACACTTTTCGTTAAAGAACAACTGGGATCCAAGTATTCATTCTTAGAATGTGAATTTTCCTATTATAAACTCCCTGCATAAATCCACCCAGGAACGTCCTTGTAATGATTACCAACTTCAGGCAATACAATGGCCGTATCAAAAACTCCAAATATTTTTGTTTTGTCTAAATATGGTTTCCCAAAATTTTCCATCAGTTCCCTCTGATATACAATACACCTCTGATTCGAAAGAACGCTAGAAAGAAAACATCACCTCTTAAAATCCGAACCGTGTCATTCTTACGAGTATAATTTATAGCATTCGTTCTATTTTGGGAGTTGACTGAGATATACGTTTTTAAGTGGGAAACTACAAAAACAGAAAGGGTAGAATCACTTTGTTTTGTCCCGTTAGAATCTACTTGACCGAAACTTTAAGTCCACGAATTCTGATTGGGAAACCACCTCTTCTTAACCCATGACCGAACTGAAAAAATATCTTAAAATCCCATCCTTCGAAATACAAATCATAGTGTTCTGTTTTATTACTTACCTTGGTGTCAATTCGCAGTTTTTTACTCAGCCATACCAGGAGACGGGTGACTTTGCCGCGAATGCATTGCAGATCGAACGAGCTACGAAAGGAGAAGAGACCTTAGGATCGTATTCAAGATTTGTCGTAAATCATCCGGGTCCGATTACTTTCTATGTATTAGCATTTTTTCAGAAAATATTAGTTTTTCCCAAGTCCATTCATGGTGCCCACTTAATCGGAATTTGTTTTTATAATTTATTTTTTATATTGATAACTATATCGTTACTTCGACAGGTTTCTAAAAATAGGCTTTCAACCGCGTATTTGTTGTTTGGAACTCTGTTAGGTCTTGGAAATCTCTTACCAAATTTTTTTTCGAATCTTTGGGGTCCAGGATTCATCCTGTTTCCCGTTTTTCTATTTATCGTTTCGGTGATAGGATTCATTTTAGGGAAACCTAATTTTCTATTTTGGATGATATTTAGTTCAAGTTTTATTATCCAAAATCAGATCGTTGCAATTTCATTTATAGTTCCTCTATTTTTGGTCGGATTATATCATCATTATAATATTTTTAAGTTCGAAGTCATAAAACAGAAAAGAAGTATTGTTTGGGTTCTCCTCGGAACATTGTTTACGTTAATCGTCTGGCTTCCTCCATTCATGGAAGAATTCACTCATTCACCGGGAAACCTGACGAATGTTATACTATTAGCGATTAAAAACACAACCTTTAACAAACCCGGACCTGTTTTAAAATATGTATTTTCATATTATTCAGGGCCATTTATGTTTTCGGAATCATTCCCAACTTTACTATTTGTGGGATTTTTATTCGGAATACCCTTTTTTAACAGAAATAGATTGGAGAGTTTCGACCGGATGCTTTTGAAAATCCTAATCTGGTCGTTTTTCATAACTCTATTTGGTGCCTTCAAAATGAAAGGAGGTCTTATCCCCCATGTATACTGGTTCACATATATACTTTCAGGATTTTGGTTTTATCTTTGTTTAAAAGTTCTATTGTATAAATTCGAATTGGAACTAAATAGACCGAATCAAATCTTTCTAATATTAATCCTTGTAGGAGTCGTTGGATTGTACGGCAAACAAAAAGTATATATATATGACGATAGACCCGAAAAGATACTCCAAGAACTCGCACTCGATAAAAATACAAAGTACGTATTACATTGGAAGCAGGATGCGAAAAATTTCGAGCAAGGTGATCTCGCAATTGGAGTTCTATTAAGAATGGAGAGGACGGGTTATCATGGTTGCTTTTTATCGGAATGGGGATTTTTAGTTCCTGAAAATCTTCGTTGCGGCCAAACGAAAGGACTAAAACATATCACATTTGCAACACCGGACGCTGAATCAGAGATCTTGATTCGTTTGGATCCAAATACAATCGTGTATAAAAAAAATATAGTTAGGATTGATCAATGAGAGACTATTTTCTCAACATTTTTCGTTACGACGAAAGAGAAATCGCCCCGCTAAACGGTTTAAGAACTTTCGGATTTTTAATGGTGGTTGCTGGGCATATGTATAGACCCCTACAATCCCAAATTCTGGATCCGAATCAATACATAAGACATTTTTTTGATAATGGATCTTTATACCTTGATTTATTTTTTGTAATGAGCGGTTTTTTGATAGCAGCTCCTTTATTAAAAGAGTTAAAAGTAAACAATACGATTCATTGGAAAAATTTTTACATTAAAAGAATATTAAGAATATTTCCGTCATACTATTTATTTCTTGCGATTCAATACTTCATATTGTACCCGTCCTTTATAAAATCGGCCCCTCCTCTTGTTGCCGAACAATTAGTCGCTTTCAGAAGTAAAATTTGGGTGGATATCTTTTACTTGTCCGACTATATCAGAGGAACAATGTTTCATGGATGGTCTCTTTCATTGGAAGAGCAATTTTACATTTTTTTTCCAATGTTTTTATTATTCGTTTTTAAGTTCATTCCGGATAAATTTAAACTTTCTAGTTTATTTTTTTTAGCAATCCTTCCCTTAGTCTATCGTATCTATTTCGAAATCAATGTGATCCTCGTTTCGGGAGCCGGAAATGAGATTGAATTATACAATAATAATATATATTACCCATTCCACGGTCATATTGATTCCATCTTTTACGGAATTATATTTGCGTATATTTTTGTGTATAAAAAGATCTGGTTGGATAAGCTGATCGGTTTAGGTAAGATTACAACTCTTCTCCATAGTTTTGTTTGGATCATACTCATTAGTTATATTTTTCTCATTGATGAATTCGAACCCGGGCTAACTCAAGCATTTCGATTCACTACGGCCTCAATTTTATGGGGTTTGATACAGGCATTCTGCCTTAGAAAAGAAGATCCGATTGCAAAACTCTTCTCTTGGAAATTTTTTTCGGTTACCTCAAAACTTACCTATTGTGCCTATTTGGTTCACGTAGTCATAATGGTTCCACTTTCCAGAAGACTGATTTTTATGGACAAAAAGGTTTATTCTTACGAATTTTTCCTATATGTTATTCCGGTAGGAATTGTGATCTTTTTAGTCGCGTATGTATTGCACTTAGTGAGCGAAAGGCCGTTTATGTATGTTCGAGATCGATTGCTGAAAAAAACCTAAGAACAACAAACTAGGATTCTTTCCGTTTACAACTTGCGCCGAATCAACCACAGTTCGCCGCGGTTGCGGTAGATCTGTTGTGGAAAGACTGCTTTGGCTTTCTTTCCCAAGATTTGAATCGATTTCGCAAAGACACGCAAGGATCATTTGGCTCCAGCATTCTTGGAATCAATTTGTAAAATTTCAAAGTATCTCCCCTAAGCATGATTCCAACTAACACTCAACTTCCTTCCGTTTTTTAATTTTTGAATCTTCTTCATCTTTCATATTTAAGAATATAATGATTCTTTTTAGTTCCCATACATGATCCGGAAGTAATCTTAAATCAAAAGAAAAGACGTTTTACTTTTTATATAATTTTGAGAATAGTCAATCGTTTCAGATTACTTTCTGATATTATAGCGTCTTGTGTTCTTTGAAAAAATCGATCCCGTTCAACAACCAATGAAATCTTTCCAAGAGAATCTTTTGAACTTCTTCTTTCGTATTCGGCCACGGAAATTTACTTTCTTCCCATCTCTTCTGCCAAAGACAAAATCAACCTTTGTTCCTGTCGAGTCTTTCAGTTTGTCTCTTCGGATTACAAAAAAGAAATCAGCTCTTTGACAAAATAGGGATTCTTCTTCATTTTATCTTTTATGATTATAGAAAGTACATTCGATTTTCTTAAATCTAGGATTCCAGAGCACAAATATACGTTTCGATTACCCGGGCTTAGCATCTATCAAGACTAAACTGTAGATTCATTTGAAGATGTGCATCGCGCGACAAATCTATTTTTAGAGTCAAAAATTCAGACCCGAAAGAAGAGCAACGTTTGCAAAAGAATTAGGAACTTCCACAAAGCCGTCTTTGTTCTGATTTTTAATTATCTTTCTCAATGGTACGGAACATAGTAGATTGAATCTTTTTTTCCTTACAATACTGACGCTGGGAAAGGCCGCTTTTTGATACGATAAGTCTTCTCTTATCGATCAAAATTGAGATTTAGGAATTTTTGTTTAGATCGTCGAAATACCAAGCGAACTCGAATCGCGCAGACCGCTTTTTTGCGAGTTGGAGCATCGTTCCTTTCTGTTTTGGTAGCACTCGATTCCAAGTAAGTAGGAGGCGACTCCTCATACTAAATTTCTATCTTGGTGAAATATAGAGGACTCAAGATTTTTTCCAGATTGAAATGTCTCATATCGGACTGAATTCGTATTTTTTCGTTTTCATCCAGATCCAATCCGACCCAATCTTTGGAAAAAGAAGTGGACAAACATTTGGGATAAACGTTCAAAACGGAGTCCTTTGGATTGACTCTTCCGAATTTACGATTTTTTTCCTACAACCTTCTTGGCTTCGATGGTCAGTTTTTCCGCGATCAGTCTTCCTCCATCTTGGAATCTGTTTTCTTTTTGGAGGGTTTCGTGGTAAATCGGACATATGAATCCAATTTCCAAAGTGCTTGTAAAAACGATCCGTTTCTCGATTTTATTCTTTGCAATTTCTGTTTCGTCTCTTCTTTTCGCAAACGAAAACGAAAGGTTGATTAAAGCAACGTTAAATGGAGATCCAGATGAAGTTCAAAAAGCTCTCGAAACAGGCGCCGATATCAACTTCGCTTATCAAAATGAATCTGAAATCCCAAAAAAATCCATCCGAAATAAAAAACGAATTTTAGGAAGAACAGCGTTTGGTCTTGTCTATGACAGACTTTATTTTTATGGAAACGAGGATCGAATTGAATATCAAAAAAAATTCCGTAAAATCGAACAAATTTTAAAGAATGCCGGTGCCAAAATCACAAATCCAAACGAGTTGCTACTGACCGCTTCTTTCACGGGCAATATCGAACAAACTAAGTTTGCCTTAGAAAACGGAGCGGATGTAGATACACACGATTTTTTTATGTTACCCCGATCCTACGTGCCATTGCCTTTCAACACGAACCAATCGTAAATCTCTTACTTCGCAAAGATGCTTCCGTAAATTTTACACCACTTCAAAGAAAAGTTTACGGAAGTCGAATCAACATCCTCAACCACCCTTTGGAAATCGCTTCGTATCTTGGCAATGCAAATATCGTGAAGAAACTCATCCGAGCCGGGGCCAACATCAATTGGATCGGATTCGACGGAGCGTATTCCGCTTTGGAAGCCGCAACAGACCAAAACCATACTCATATCGTAAAAATTCTAATCAAGAATGGGGTAAAATTGAAAAACGGTCAAGAGCTTATGAATCTCATTATGGCAATTGCACGTAAAAATCTAGAGCTAACCAAAATCTTCGTAAAT